>NZ_JBFOCU010000062.1:487106-521396 GCF_040907945.1 Aeromonas sp. s11
CCCGCAGATGCGGGGCCTTCTCTTTATTGCGGCAGCGACAAGGGGATCAGGCGTAGGCGATGGCGCCCTTGCCGACCCCTTCATAGGCGACAATCTTGACGAACTTGTCGCCCACCATCTTCTTCACTTCGCGGGCGATGTAGCAGGCCAGCAGCTCAACCGTGGTGTCGGTGTCGATCATCTCCACCTCGGCGGTGGGAATGGCCAGCTGGAACAGCCCTTGCGGCGCCACATATTTGAAGCCGCAGTGATGCTCGCCAAGCTGGGCATTGGCGCGGGGGCTCAAAGCGAGCTCGGTCAGCGCCACCTTGTCCTCCTCGGTGCCAAGGTAGATATCGCCCCAGCGTTCGGCCCAGTTGAGCTCAAGCTCCTGGTCGCGCTCGCCATCGACGTGGATCTCGATGGGAGAGCGGTGGCCGTGGGCGATGCGCTGGCAGTTGCCATCGTGCTTTTTCAGGCCGTGGCTGTAGTGGTAGAAGGCGCCGGTGATCGCCTCCTGACGCAGAGTCAGGGAGAGATCCTTGATATTGCCCGGCAGCCGTTTGGCCAGTACCGCCAGCAGGTAGCGGGTCACCGACTCTTTATCAACTTGCGGAGCCGGGATAAAGGCAAAGCCCTGGGATGGACAGCGCAGATGGATGGAGCGACCCGGGCGCAGCAGATCCACTGTGCTTTCGTCACCATCCAGTGTCTCGACGTGGATCAGCGGGCACTCGGTCGGCACCAGCAGCTTGTGGTCCACCTCTTCATCGATGATCGACTTGATCAGCTTCTTTACCCGGCCAAAGTCCAGCAGCATGCTCATTTCGTTGAGCTCACCGCTCATTTCGATATCTACCAGCCAGCTCTCGCCCACCATGCCGCGGCGTTCGCACAGGTAGCTGGAGTCGATCACGGTCAAATCTCTTACAAATAACTTCATCAGTCAGGCCTTGCTACAGAGAAAGGGCAGTTTTGCGCTATTATGACCCGCGATTATCGGCAAAGGAACTGGAACCCCCCATGAACAAACTGCTTATCAAGAATGCCACCCTGGTCAACGAAGGCCGTATCTATGCCTCCGATGTGTTGATCGAGGGGGAACGGATTGCCCGCATCGCCCCGGATATCGAGGCGCCCGATGCGCTGGTTATCGATGCCGCAGGTCGCCATCTCATCCCCGGAATGATCGATGATCAGGTCCACTTCCGGGAGCCGGGATTGACCCACAAGGGGACTATCGCCAGCGAATCCCGCGCCGCCGTCGCCGGTGGCACCACCAGTTTCATGGAAATGCCCAACGTCAATCCCCAGACCACCACCCTCGACGCCCTCGAAGCCAAATACCAGATCGCCGCCAACTCCTCCGTCGCCAACTACAGCTTCTATCTGGGTGCCACCAACGACAACCTGGAAGAGATCAAGCGTCTCGATCCCAAGCAGTCCTGTGGGGTCAAGGTGTTTATGGGCTCCTCGACCGGCAACATGCTGGTGGACAATCAGGAGACCCTGGCGGCCATCTTCCGCGAGAGTCCGGTGATGATCGTCACCCACTGCGAAGACACTCCGACCATCGCCAAAGCCGAAGAGGCGGCGCGGGCCAAGTGGGGCGAGAATGTGCCGATGGGCGAGCACGGCCGCATTCGCAGCGACGAAGCGTGCTACAAATCCTCCAGCATGGCGGTGGCGCTGGCGAAAAAATACGGTGCCAAGCTGCATGTGCTGCATCTGACCTCGGCCAAGGAGCTGTCGCTCTTTACCGCCAGCCACGACCTGAGCGAGCTGAAGGACAAGAACATCACCGCCGAGGTGTGTGTGCACCACCTCTTCTTCAATGAAGCCGATTACGAGACCCAGGGCAGCCTGATCAAGTGCAACCCTGCGGTGAAGAGTGCCGCCGACCAGCAGGCACTGCTGGATGCGGTACGTAACGACGTGCTCGACATCATCGCCACCGACCACGCTCCCCACACCTGGGAAGAGAAGCAGAACAGCTACTTCAAGGCGCCGTCCGGTGTGCCGCTGGTGCAGCACTCTTTGCAGGCGCTGCTGGAGCTCTACCACAACGGCGTGTTTACCCTGGAGACTATCGTCAAGAAGACCTCCCATGCGGTGGCCGAGCGCTTCCAGGTGCAGGATCGCGGTTATATCCGCGAGGGGTATTTCGCCGATTTGGTGCTGCTGGATCTGGGCAAGCCCTATGTGGTCAACGATGACAACATCCTCTACCACTGTGGCTGGTCGCCCTTCAACGGCTACCGCTTCCACAGCACGGTGGAGATGACGTTGGTGAATGGCCAGATCGCCTGGCAAAACGGGCAGGTGACTGACCAGATCCTGGGCAAGCGGCTGACCTTTAACCGCTGATTGTTCGCAAAGCAGGCGAACGCACCGTGGCCGAGGAATTGGCGGCGTTTCCCTGTTGACAGGGCAGGGTCATCTCCATAAACTCTGCCCCCGTCAGCCGAGCTGACTCCGTCGGTGTGTAGCGCAGCCAGGTAGCGCATCTGCATGGGGTGTAGAGGGTCGGAGGTTCGAATCCTCTCACACCGACCAAATTCCCCGGTAAAGGCCTTGTCAAACGACAAGGCCTTTTCTTTTGCCTGCGATTTGCCGCACAGGCGCGAAGCCAGTGGTGATGCACGCTGGTCGCTGCTGGCGTGAGCAGATTGTGCAGCCACCGCGCTTTATGGTGTAGTAACGACTCTGTTGCTCATTTGCCTGGCGAGGCCTCTCGTGTCTGCATATGTATCTAAACCCTGTTGTCTGCTGATGCTCACCCTGCTGCTGGTGGGCTGCGCTACCCCTTACGAGAGTGAAAAGTCATTCTGGAACGGCCAGACCGGTTTCTCCCAGACCCGGCTTGGCCCGGACAAGTGGCAACTGGAGTTTGTCGGCAACGATCTGGTGGACAGGGAGACCGCCCGCAAATATGTGCTCAAGCGGGCAGGGGAGCTGGCACTGGCAGAGGGTTACTCCTGGCTCAAGGTCGATGAGCTGACCATTAACCGTGATGCCGTCAGAGTGACCCCATCACGGCCGATCTTCGGCTTTGACGAAGATGAACCTGATCTCTTTATGGCCCAGATGCAGGTGCAGCATACCATCTCGGCGCTGCTCACTTTTCGCCTGTTGCCACGGGCACTCGATGAGCGAACTCTGAATGCGAAATATCTCGCCGAAATTAAAATAAACAGTGATTAATATTGGTGGTTTGCAAGATTCATATCACATACACCTAATGGCAGGATAAAATTCTGGATAAAGCCTCTAGATTTACCCCCTGCTTTTAGGCATTCTCCCAGCATACCAGCCGCCAGGAATCAACGGCTCGGATCACAAAAACGGACTGTAGTGGCTCCCACGCCACTGTTTACGGCTTGCACCAATCAAAACCGGGACTCCCCCATGAAAATGAATAAACTGACGGTCGCCATCCTCATCTCCATGATGTTTGGCATCCTCACCGGCCAGGGCTATCGGATGTTTGCCGCAGATCAGGCTGCGGATTTCGCCAATAACATCACGATCCTGACCGATATCTTCCTGCGCCTGATCAAGATGATCATCGCTCCCCTGGTCTTCACTACCCTGGTGGTCGGTATCGCCAAGATGGGCGACACCCGCACCGTGGGGCGTATCGGTGCCAAGACCCTCGGCTGGTTCATGCTGGCCTCCCTGATGTCCCTGAGCCTGGGTCTGGTGATGGTGACCCTGATGCAGCCGGGTGTGGGTCTCTCGCTCTCCCTGCCCAATGATACCGCCAGCTCGGGCATTGCTGCCGGCGCCATTACCCTGAAAGATTTTGTGACCCACGCCATCCCCAAGAGTGTGGTCGAGGCGATGGCCACCAACGAGATCCTGCAGATCGTGGTTTTCTCCCTCTTCTTCGGTCTGGCTGCTGCTGCGCTCGGCGATCTGGCCAAGCCGGTAGTGGTGTTGATGGCCAGCGCCGCCGAGATCATGCTGAAAGTGACCGGCTACGTGATGAACTTTGCGCCATTCGCGGTGTTTGGCGCCATCGCCGCTATGGTGGCCAAAGAGGGGCTGGGTATTCTAGTTACCTACGGCAGCTTTATGGCCCAGTTCTATATTGCGCTGGCCTGTCTCTGGCTGCTGCTGATCGCCATGGGCAGCGTATTCCTGCGTGGTCGCGTCATCAAGCTGTTGGCGATGATCCGCGAGCCCATCCTGCTGGCCTTCTCGACCGCCAGCTCTGAAGCCGCCTATCCGAAGACCCTGGATCGTCTGGAGAAGTTCGGTTGTGACAAGCGCATCGCCAGCTTCGTGCTGCCGATGGGTTACTCCTTCAACCTCGATGGCTCCATGATGTACTGCACCTTCGCGGTGATGTTCATCGCTCAGGCGTATGGCATCGAGCTCTCTATGGCCCAGCAGATCACCATGCTGCTGCTGCTGATGGTCACCTCCAAGGGGATGGCCGGGGTACCGCGCGCCTCTCTGGTGGTGATTGCCGCCACCCTGAACCAGTTCCATATTCCGGAAGCGGGCATCTTGCTGCTGCTGGGGATCGACCACTTCCTCGACATGGGCCGCTCTGCCACCAACGTGCTGGGCAACGCCATCGCCGCCAGTGTGGTCGCCAAGACCGAAGACAGTCTGGGTGAAACCGTCGCGCTGGGCGAGAGTGAGCCAGCCAAGGCCTGATCACAACGCCATGAAAAATAAACAACAACGGCCCGCCAATGCGGGCCGTTGTTGTTTATGGCTCGTCTACACTGCTAGATAGTTTCCATCTGGAGTGTACGGTTATGAATATTGCTCGTCGACTTCAACTGATTGCCCTGTTGGTGATGCTGACGCTCATCTTTCTCAGTTGGTTCAGTATCAATCGTCTTGGGGCAGGCAACCGAGATTTGAGCTATGTGACGGATAATACGGTGCCCAGTATTTCGCTGATTAAGGAAGTACAGGCCGATTTCTATGAGCTGCATTCGCATGTACAGACTCATATCCTCAACACTGACAATAGCAAGATGCAGCAGATCGAAACGGACATCGCCGATAAGCGTAAACAGATCAGTTCGCTGCTGGAAAAATATAAAGCCGAGATGCTCTCCAATGATGAAGATCGGCGCCTGACCGATGATGATCAACGCATTATCGCGCAATATTATCAGGAGATAGACAAGGTGCTGCAGCTCTCCAGCCAAAACAAGAACGATGAAGCAAGAGACGAGCTGGCGACGGAGGCCTCTAGACTGTTTGAGCAGTTTGCCAAGGCAATCGAGCTTCACGTCAACTTCAATATGGATTTGGGACTGGCGATCAAGAAGCAGGGCCAGGAGAACTACGACAACAGCCTGCAAACCCTGTTGTTTATCGCCGGTGGTGCCACCGTACTGACGATGGGGCTGTTTGTCTGGTTGTTCAATCAGGTGGCCAATCCCCTTCGCACCGCCATGGATACCCTGACCCGGATCCAGCATGACCTCAACTTTACCCTGAGAGCGGATGTGAAACAGCAGGATGAGATTGGCCTGACCCTCAATGCGGTCAACCGGCTGCTCGATACGCTGCAGCAGACATTTACCGAATTTTCCGTCGGCAGCTTGCAGATCAAGAGCACTGCCGAATCTCTCTCTCAGGCAGCGCAACACCTGGCCAGCTCGGCCAGTCAGGCCAATGATGCTACCAGTCTGATTGCCGCCGGTGTGGAAGAGATGACGGTCAGCATCACCGATATCTCCCAGCGTACTCAGGAGACGAGTCGTATCACCAATGAGTCAGGGCAACTGGCGACCGAAGGGGGCCGGACCATCGAGCGCACCGTTCATGCCATCAACGAGATCGCCGACTCGATCCGGCAGGCCTCGGCCGAGGTCATTGCGCTGGGTGAGGGCATTTCGCGCATTGGCGGTGTGGTCAACGTGATCCGTGATGTGGCGGGGCAGACCAACTTGCTGGCCTTGAACGCGGCCATTGAAGCGGCGAGGGCCGGGGAGTCCGGCCGTGGCTTTGCGGTGGTGGCGGATGAGGTGCGCAAACTAGCCGAGCGCACAGCCCAATCCACCCAGGAGATCTCCGCCACCGTAGAGGCGATCCAGCAGGAGTCGAACAATACGGTCTCCCGCATGCATCTGGTGGAGGAGAAGGTGAGTCAAGGGGTCACCATGGCGACAGAAAGTGGCGCCATTATTGCCGAGATCCGCAGTGCGTCGCACCGGGTGATGGAGCAGGTGGGCGAGATCACCAATGCCATCCGCGAGCAGAGTTCGGCCGCCGAGTCGATCGCCCATCAGGTTGAGCAGATTGCTCAGGTCGTGCAGCAAACCAGCAGCACAGCGGAAGAGACCTCAGCCGCCGCCGAGGAGCTCAATGTCACCACCGAGAGCATCCACCAGCAGATATCCCGCTACCGCATTCAGTAACGCCGACGGTTGTTATCCATCTGCTATCCCCGCCAGCTGGCGGGGATTTTTTATATGGCTTGCTTAGAAGCCCGAACCGGGTTGCAGCAAAAATGCTGCCTCTTCCGGTGTGCTGGTGCGACCCAGAATGTCGTTGCGGTGGGGAAAGCGGCCAAAGCGTTCGATGATCACCTGATGACGACGGGCAAAGTCGGCAAAGCCCGCGAAGGTTGCTTGCGCCGGTGTGCAAGCCTGCTCGGCAGCCAGTGCCTCGAACAGGGCCACACTTCGGGCTTGTTGTTCGCGGGATTCGGCATGCTCCAGCGGCAGATAGAAGAAGACCCGCTCCAGTGGCGAGAGGGATTTGTCCGCCCCGATGGATAGCCCTTTCAGGCAGAGATCCCGGGCCAGCGGATCCCGGACAAAGGCGGTGGGGGTACCGCGATGGATATTGCGCGGCAACTGGTCGAGTAGCAGGATCAGCGCCAGTCTGCCGTGGGGCAGATCCGCCCAGTCGGCCAGCTCCCCGTTGGCGGCCGCCTCTGCCTGCATGCCAAAGCGCCGGGCCAGGAGGGCATCGGTCTCGCGACTTTTGCCCCACCAGAGCGGGGCTTGTCGTTTGGCACGCAGGGCGTCGTCGGCCGGGTCGCCAAACCAGAAATCGAGCAGAGGTTGCCAGGGCTGCATGGGGACTCCTTGCTGGTGTGTTGAGGAGGGCCAATAACAAATGGCTCCGGGGTGCTGCCGAAACGGTAGCTTCTCGTTACACTGTGCCATCTTTTGCCCGAAAGAAGTAACCCCAGATGGCGAGCGACGGTTGCCAGGCGCGGCTGATGATGGCCTGCCATCGCCATGAGGTGGCCCTGCTGACCCTGATGGTCATCAGACCGCACACCTCTCTCCCGGGGTTGTTCTCACTGATATAAGGAATCTCTGATATGGCCGGAACCAGTTTGTTGGCCCTGCTCGACGATATCGCCAGCGTGCTCGATGACGTGGCGCTGATGACCAAGATGGCGGCGAAGAAGACCGCCGGGGTGTTGGGGGACGATCTTGCCCTCAATGCGGAGCAGGTCTCCGGAGTGCGTGCCGAGCGGGAGCTGCCGGTGGTGTGGGCGGTGGCCAAGGGCTCATTTCGCAACAAGTTGATTCTGGTGCCCGCCGCCATCGCCATCAGTGCCCTGGTGCCCTGGCTCATCACCCCGCTCTTGATGCTGGGGGGCGCCTACCTCTGCTTTGAGGGGGCCGAGAAGCTGGCCCACAAGTTCCTGCCTCATGAAGTGAGCGAGGATGAGGCACACACAGCTCCTATTCCTGATGATCTGGTGGCGTTTGAGCAGCAGAAGGTGAAGGGAGCGATCCGCACCGATTTTATTCTGTCGGCCGAGATCATCGTCATCGCCCTTGGCACGGTACAGGGAGCAAGCCTCGCGCTGCAGCTCTCGGTAGTGGCGGGCATCGCCCTGCTGATGACCATCGGGGTCTACGGGTTGGTGGGGCTGATCGTCAAGCTCGATGACATCGGTCTGCATCTGCTGCAAAAGCCCGATGGCAGCGCCCTGCGCCGCGCGGTGGGGCAGGGACTGTTGGTGACGGCGCCCCGTCTGATGCACCTGCTGGCACTGGTCGGCACCATCGCCATGTTCATGGTGGGCGGCGGCATTCTGGTGCATGGCTGGCCCTTTGCCCATCACCTGATTGAAGGCGCAGCCGCTGTTGTCGCCACCCTGCCCACAGTAGGGGCCGTACTGGCGGCGGTGACGCCGACGCTGCTCAACGCCGTGGCCGGTGTGGTGGCGGGTCTGCTGCTGGTTGCCGTGATGACGCTGGTGAGCCGTCTTGCCCCGGCCAAGGTATAAGCGAGCTTGCGGGCCATTGTCTCTTTTTTCCTCTCTTCATTTTTTGGCCCTCGGGTTGCCCGGTCTCTGACTTGCTGCCCGCAGGTCTGTTGCGCCTCCCGATAAAGGCCTTTGCGAGAAGCTATGTATCAACAACAGTGGAATAACGACCATATCTACCCGGGCCTCGACAGCACCGAGCTGGAAGCGGACATGCGCGCAGCCCGCCACGCGCTGGAAGAGCTGGCCAGCTATATGGCGGGTCTGGACGGGGTGCGCGACGATGACGCAGCGCTGCTGGATTTCTTGCGGGAAGTGCGGCTGCGCGCCCGTGATATTCGCCATATCGGCTGGAACGTCGCCATTCTGGCCGCATGCCGCGGCAGTCAGGATGCGCGGGATCCGCAGGCCAAACAGCTGGCGTCCCGTGCCCGCGCCCTCAACGCCGATCTGTTCAAGATCCTGGCGCCGGTGGAAGATCTGATGCTGGCGTTGCCGGAAGAGAAATTCGCCGCGCTGATGGCGGATCCCCTGCTCGGTGAGGAGGCGTACCGCCTGCGCCATGAGCGTCGTTTGCAGGATCAGCGCTTGCCGGTGGCGGCGGAGCAGCTGGTGATTGGCCTGGGCACCGATGGTCTGCACGCCTGGGGCAACCTCTACAACGATCTGGTAGGCAAGATCCGGTTAACCATTGATGGCCGCGAGATGGGGCTGGCCGAGGCGAGCAATCTGCTCTCCAGTCCGGTGCGTGCGCTGCGTTTAGAAGCCTTTGATGCCATCAGCGCCGGTTGGGAAGGGGAGCAGGAGACGGTTGCCGCTATCCTCAATGCCCTTAACGGCTGGCGGCTGGAGCTGGCCCGTCAGCGCGGCAACCCCCGTTTGCTTGATGCGCTGGATCTCTCCTGCCATCAAAGTCATATCGAACGCGCCACCCTCGATGCCCTGATGAGCGAAACCTGGCGAGCCCGTGGGTTGGGCCAGCGGGCGCTGGAGCTGATGGCCGAGCGCCTTGGTCTCGACGATCTGGGGCCGGAGGATCTCTTTGCGCCGCCTCCGGCCGTCAGCAGCCGCGAGATCCCGTTCGAGGAGGCGATCGAGTTGATTGCCGATGCCTTTAGCCGTTTCGATCCCGAGATGGGGGCGTTTGCCCGCATGATGGCCGAAAAGGGGTGGATTGATGCGGCGCCCACGCCAAATCGCCGCACCGGTGCCTACTGCACCAAGTTTGCCGAACCGGTCGAGCCGCGGGTCTTCGTCACCTATGCCGGCACCATGGACAACGTCATTACGCTAGCCCATGAGCTGGGCCACGCCTGGCACAACTGGGTGATCCGCGATCTGCCGATGAGTCAGCGCAGCTACCCCATGACGCTGGCGGAGACCGCCTCCATCTTTGCCGAAACCCTGGTGCGCAGCGCCCTGTTCGAGCAGGCGCAAAGTCCGGAAGAGCAGCTGGCCATCGCCTGGGCGGAGGCCGATGGCGCAGCCACCTTCCTGGTCAATATTCCGGCCCGCTTCGATTTCGAGCGGGCGCTGGTGGCCGAGCGGGCGCAGGGTTATGTATCCGCAGAGCGACTCAAGGCGCTGACTGACAAGGCATGGGGGCGCTGGTATGAGGGGAGCCTGACCCGCTATCACCCCATGTTCTGGGCGGCCAAGGCGCACTTCTCCATCGCCGGGCTGGGCTTTTACAACTACCCCTATCTGTTTGGTTATCTGTTCAGCCTCGGGGTCTATCAGCAGTTGATGAGCCGCAAGGCGGCGGAGGAAGAGGGCGTGGCCGAGGCCTATCGCGCCTTGTTGCGCGATACCGGCCGGATGAGCGCCGAAGATCTGGTAGCCAAGCATCTGGGGCAGGATATCCGTGAGGCCGCCTTCTGGCAGGGGAGTCTGGCACAAGTAGCGCAGGCGGTTGAGCGCTTCGAGCAATTGCCTGCCTGATTGGGTCAGCGGTGATATGAACAACAGGCCCCCGGACAGTCTCGCTGTCCGGGAGCCTGTTTGTTATGCCTGCTCTTGCTACGGTTTGATGGGACCAACGAACAAAGGACGGGTCTGGTGAGTCAGGTCCGGCTGATAGCCGTTGAAGAAGAGGTTGAGCAGCACCGAACTGATGGTGGCCAGCAGGATACCGCTATGAAAAAGCGGTTGTAGCTGCGCCGGAAGCTGTTGGAAAAAATTCCCGGAGACCGTCGGGATCATGCCAATTCCGAGACTAATGGCGACGATATAGAGGTTGTGGCGATTAGTGTTGTAATCGGTGCGCGCCAGGATGCGAATGCCGGTGGCCAGTACCATACCGAACATCACGATACCGGCGCCCCCCAGCACGAAGGGCGGTATGGAGGCGACCAGCACCGACATCTTGGGGATGAGGCCAAAGGCGAGCAGGATCCCCCCCGACATCACGCAGACCCAGCGACTAGATACTCCGGTCACGCTCACCAGACCGATATTCTGGGAGAAGGAGGTGTGGGGGAAGCTGTTGAATATCCCACCAATAATGGTGCCGATGCCATCCACCCGCAGCCCGCGAACGATATCACCGCGCCTGGCCGGATGGCCGACGATGTCGCCAAGGGCCAGAAACATCCCCATCGACTCGATAAAGGTGATGAGCATGATCACCGTCAGGGTGGCGATGGAGATGGGATCGAAGGTAGGCCAGCCGAAGGCGAAGGGCACTATGGGGGCAAACCAGTCTGCTTCGCCGAGGCCATCGAGGCTCACTTCGCCCATGGCGATGGCCACCACGAAGCCAAAAATGATCCCGAGCAGCACCGAGATATTGCTGAAAAAGCCCTTGGTGAAGCGGGTCACCAGCAGGATAAAGACGAGCACCAGAAAGCTGGTGCCGATATAGCGCAGGCTGCCATATTCCGGATTACCCTTGCCCCCCGCCATCCAGTCGATCCCCACCTGCATGATGCTGATCCCGATGGAGGTGATAACCACCCCGGTGACGACGGTGGGGAAGAGCGGCATCAGCCGACCTATCAGCGGCACCAGCAGGGTCGAGATGATACCGGCGGCGATGGTGGCGCCGAAGATGCCCGTCAGCCCCAGATCCGGGTTGGCTCCGATGGCCAGCATGGGCATCACGGCGGCAAAGGTGACCGACATGATGACCGGCAGCCGGATCCCGGCAAAGCGGCCAATCCCGACACATTGCAGCAGGGTGACGATGCCGCAGCAGAAGAGATCCGAACTGATAAGGTAGGAGATTTGATCCTTGGGCAGCCCCAGACTGCCGCCAATCACCAATGGCACCGCCACGGCGCCGGCGTACATCACCAGCACATGTTGCAGGCCCAGGGTAAATAGTTGGCCCATGGGGAGCATGCGCTCCACTTCATCCACCGGGCGCTTGCGCGCACCCGGTCGGGGGGAGGGGGGATTGGTCTCGTTCATGAACAGATCACTCCTTGAAGCCCGCGCAACTGCTACAGGCAAGATAGTGAAAGCCGCAGCTTTCCCGGTCATTGATCTCGTGTATTGACAGAGGTGCCAGCTCCCTCTGCAGTAGTGAGAGGGATCCGGTGCAGCACGGGTCAGTGCACAAAACATGCACAACGCCACTCACGAGAGAAAACGTTTGGCGATAACGCCTTGTTTTTGCGGGATGAGTCACATACCGGTCAGATAAGTGTCCGGCTGCTGGCTGGGGAAGAAGGTGAGGGCATCTCAGATTGGTAAGGGGTTTATCATTATTGGTCTGGCGATCTCACTTTGATAGCCGGGCACCATAACGTTGCTCCCCTCTGCATGTGACGGCGCTCGCGGGCCGCAGGGCGCAATCGGGGGCGGGGGCGTGATCCAAAGCAAGAAAGTTGGATGTTTTGGTGGCGCACGGGGCCGCCGCTGGGGTAGTTTCGATAAAACCGACACAGATCCTGAGGTCTTATCCATGATCATCTATCTGCATGGCTTTGATGCCACCAGCCCAGGCAATCACGAGAAAGTGCTGCAGTTGCAGTTTATTGATGATGATGTGCGTTTCGTGCACTACAGCACGGTTCACCCCCGTCATGATATGAGCCATCTGCTCAAGGAAGTGAAAAAACAGCTCGATATGAGTACCGATCCCAAACCGCTGATCTGCGGCGTGGGTCTTGGTGGCTACTGGAGCGAGCGGATCGGCTTTCTGTGCGGCATTCGCCAGGTGATCTTCAACCCCAACCTCCATCCGGAAGAGAACATGCAGGGCAAGATCGACCGGCCGGAAGAATATGACGATATCGGTACCAAGTGTGTAACTGAATTTCGTAAGAAAAATTCAGGAAACTGCCTGTGTATCCTTTCCGTTCAGGATGAAGTGCGCGATAATCGGGACACTGAACGTGAATTGAAGAACTATTACGACATCGTGTGGGATGAGCGCGAGACTCATAAGTTCAAAAATATCTCGCATCATCTGCAGCGGATGAAGGCCTTCAAAGAAGCCTGATCCATCACGTCGACCGATTTCGTTTTAGGGAGCCAATGGCTCCCTTTCGTTTTGAGGAACCGAGGAAAATCATCATGATGAATATTGTCGTTGTAGGCGGCGGCGCCGGTGGCCTGGAGCTGGCCACCAGTCTGGGTCGCAAGCTTGGCAAGAAGAACAAGGCCAAGATCACTCTGGTCGATCGCAACCGCACCCACCTGTGGAAACCCCTGCTGCACGAAGTAGCCACCGGCTCCATGGACGCGGGCATCGATGCTCTGAGCTACCAGTCTCACGCCAAGAACCACGGTTTCGACTTCCAGCTCGGCACCCTGACCGACATCAAGCGTGACGATAAACGCATCGTGCTGGCCCCGATCCACGACGACAATGGCGACATCGTGGTCAACGAGCGCGAACTGCCCTACGACTATCTGGTGATGGCCATCGGTTCTGTCTCCAACGACTTCAACACCAAGGGCATCAAGGATAACTGTATTTTCCTCGATAGCCCCTCCCAGGCGCACCGTTTCCACAACAGCATGATGAACCGCTTCTTGCAGTTCGCCACCGAATATAAGCCGGGCGACAAGGTGAAGATTGCCATCGTCGGCGGCGGCGCAACCGGCGTTGAGCTCTCTGCCGAGCTCTACAATGCGGTCGAGCAGCTCTACGCCTACGGCTTCAAGAATCTGACCACCGACAGCCTGAAGGTGACCCTGGTGGAAGCGGGCCCCCGGATCCTGCCGGCCCTGCCGGAGCGCATCAGCGGCGCCGCCCATCAGGAGCTGGTCAAGCTGGGTGTGGACGTGCGTACCGCCACCATGATCACCGAAGCGACTGCCGAAGGTCTGCACACCAAGGATGGCGAGCTGATTGAAGCTGACCTGATGGTGTGGGCGGCCGGTATCAAGGCACCTGACTTTATGAAGGATATCGCGGGCCTTGAGACCAACCGCATCAACCAGCTGGTGGTGAAAGAGACCCTGCAGACTACCCGTGATGAGAACATCTTCGTTATCGGTGACTGCGCCGCCTGCCCGCAGCCGGATGGCAAGTTCGTGCCGCCGCGCGCCCAGTCTGCCCACCAGATGGCCAGCCAGGCGTTCAAGAACATTCTGGCCAAGATGAACGGCGGCGAGATGAAGCCCTACCTCTATCACGACCACGGTTCGCTGGTCTCCCTCAGCCGCTTCTCCACCGTGGGCAGCCTGATGGGCAACCTGATGCGCGGCTCCATGATGGTGGAGGGCTACATTGCCCGTCTGGTCTACATCTCCCTCTACCGGATGCACCAGATCGCCCTGCACGGCTACGTCAAGACCGGCCTCATCATGCTGGTGGGTCGCATCAACCGGGTACTGCGCCCGACCCTGAAGCTGCACTAAGCCGGGATTTGGCAACATGTTGAATACCAAAAGGAGAGGCGATGGCCTCTCCTTTTTTATGGGCGCAGATCAGGAAAGAGAGCGTTACTTGCCCAGATAGGCGCGGTCGAAGAAGGTATTGACCCAGTGGGGGCGGTAGATGGCCAGCACCGTCATCGCCATGCCGTTGAGCAGGGCTTCGGGGAACAGCAGCAGTGGCCAGATGGAGAGATAATCCGCCGTGATGGTGTGCCAGGGGTAGCTGTCGCTCAGCCCCATCAGCAATGCGCTGGCGGCCACCTTGACCGAGATGGTGATGGCGCCGCCGAGAAAGGCGGCAACGAAGATATAGACAAAGAGATGGCGCGGCAGCCAGGCCCAGCTGGCCAGAAACAGCAGCCAGCTGGTGGCTACCGGCAGGGCGATGCCAACCAGTGCCTGCCAGCCAAAATCGGCCAGATTGGTGACGCCGAAGTAACCGAGCACCAGCAGGGTCAGGCAGGGGGCGAGCAACGCCAGCCGCCAGCCAAGCAGCAGGGTGAGGGAGGTGAGCCCGAGAAAATGGACCTCCAGCCCCTCATGCAGACCGGCCCTTAGATACCAGAGCGGCACCAGCGCGATGGCACTACCCAGCAACAGGTGCTGATAGAGGGGGTTGTCATGGAGGGTCTGCCACAGAGAGCGGCGCAGGCTGAAGGCCAGCAGTAGCAGCCAGATCAGGAGGGCGGCGAGTTGTCCTTCACTCATCTTGTCGTCCATTCATGCAGTAGAGTCCGGGCGGCCTTCCCGACCGCCCATAGCAGAGCAGGCTGACGAGTCAGCCTGCTTTTACCATCAATATTTGACGTTGTTGTGGTACTTGCCGAGGATGCCCTTGACCCGTTCCATGGTCTCCTTGCTGGGGGGCTTGATCCCGCTCAGCTCGTACGGGTCACCCAGCACATCCCACTTGTGTTTGCCGAGCTCATGGTAGGGGAGCAGCTCCACCTTCTCCACGCTCTCGCCCAGCTCGGCGATAAACTGACCCAGCCCTTCGGCGCTCTCGTCGCCATCGCTCCAGGTCGGTACCACCACGTAGCGGATCCACATGGTCTTGCCTTTGGCTGCCAGATAGCGGGCAAACTCCAGAGTGTATCTGTTGCTGACGTGGGTCAGCGGAATGTGTTTCTCGTCATTGATCTGTTTGATGTCGAGCAGCACCAGATCGGTCTGGTCGAGCAGTTTGTCCACCTGTTCGTCGAGATGACGGACGAAGCCGTTGGTATCGAGACAGGTGTGGATCCCTTTCTCTTTGCAGGCGGTAAAGAGTTCGGTAATGAAAGCGGGTTGCAGCATGGCTTCACCGCCGGACGCTGTCACGCCACCGCCGGAGGCATTCATGAAGTGGCGATAGCTGGTGATGTCACTCATCAACTCCGGTACGGTCACTTCGCGGCCACCTTCGGTATCCCAGGTATCGCGGTTGTGGCAGTACTTGCAGCGCATCAGGCAGCCTTGCATGAATACGATAAAGCGTATTCCCGGGCCATCGACAGTGCCGCAGGTTTCGACGGAATGGATCCGGCCAACGGTGCCGTGAGCTCCGGCTGGCTGGCTGATTTCAACGGCTGGGATCCGATTAATGACAGACATAAACAACTCCAACGATTCGAGCAGGCCGTTATTTTATTACATAAACCCCTATTGATCCTACACCTTTAGTCCGGCGCCCGGCTGCCAAGCAGCTGCTCCAGCCCCTTGACGGTGAGCGGCCGACTGGTGAGAAACCCTTGATAATGCTGGCATCCCAGCGCTTTGAGGATGGTCAGCTGCGCTTCCTCTTCCACCCCTTCGGCGGTGACGGTAAAACGGAAGACCTGGGCCAGATCGAGTATCGCCTTGACGATGGCTCTGTCCTGTTCGCTGTGTACCAGGGTCTGAATGAAGCTTCTGTCCAGCTTCACCTCGTCGGCGGGCAGATCCCGCAGATAGGCCAGCGACGAGTAGCCGGTGCCGAAGTCGTCGATGGAGATGAGGATGCCGAGCTCCTTGAGCTGGCGCATTCTGGCGATACTCTCCTGCCGATTCTCCAAGACTACCGATTCGGTCACCTCCAGCAGCAGGCGGGAGGGGGGCACACCGGTATCGCGCAAGATGTACTCCACCTGTTGTACGAAGCCCTGGGTGTGGAACTGGCGGGCACTGACGTTGACCGACAGATGGGGGATCTGCAGGCCACGGTTGAGCCAGAAGCTGTATTGGGCACAGGCGGTCTTCATCACCCAGTAGCCGATCTCGAGGATCAGGCTGGTCTCTTCGGCGATGGGGATAAACTCCCCGGGTGGCACCATGGTGCCGTCGCTGCGCTGCCAGCGCAGCAGCGCCTCGATACCCGACAGTGAGCCATTGTCGACCCGGTATTGCGGTTGATAGTGGAGTTGCAGCTCGTGATGACGCAGGGCATCGCGCAGTTCATTGGTAAGGGTCAGCCGGTTCTTCTCATGCTGGGCCATCGCCTCGGTAAAGAAGACGTAGTGGCCCTGACCGGCGCGCTTGGCCATGTGGGTTGCGGTGTCGGCCTGTTGCATCAGGACCAGATGATCCGTCTCGTTGCCGGAGAAGAGGCTGATCCCCACCGAGGCGCTGCAGTGCAGTTTGTGATCGCCGATGTCGAACGGGGTGCGAAACAGCCCCATCAGCTCGCGGGCGAAGTGCTCTGCCAGAATTTTGGCGGTGACTTCCCCTTGTCCCAGCTGGGTAAAGAGCAGGGCAAACTCATCCCCCGAGATGCGCGCCTGCACCAGATTGTCCTGGGGCAGCTCCCTGAAACGTTGCACCACGGCCTGCAGCAGCAGATCGCCGCAGGCGTGACCAAGGGAGTCGTTGATCGACTTGAAGTTGTCGAGATCCACCAGCAGCAGGGCGCCCCACTGGCCGTTGGAGGCGCTCAGGGTCTGCTGCAAAATATGGTTGAGGCTGCGCCGGTTGTGCAGACCGCAGAGATCGTCGTAGTAGGCGAGCTGCTCGATGTGTCTGGCCGCCTCTTTTTCCTGGGTGATGTCGTAGAAGCTGCAGATAAAGTGGCTGAGCTCCCCCTGCTCATCCTTGACGCCGTTCACCATCAAGCGCACCGGAAAGAGGTGCCCATCCTTGTGCAGACAGCGCTCTTCACCGAGCCAGAACTCCTGCTCGTTGACGGTGCGGCTGACATCTTCCTTGAGATGATCCCCGTAGTAGGTGGGACGCAGCTTGCGAATGGAGTAACCGATCACCTCTACCTCGCCAAATCCGGTGATCCGGCTGAAGGAGTGGTTGACCTTGAGGATGATGCCGTTGTGATCCATCACGATCAGCCCATCGTGGGTATTAAAGGCTACCTCAGCCAGCCGCAGGGCATCGTCGGTGGCGAGGCGCTTGAGCTCGATAGCGGCCCGTTCGTGCTGGCTGCTCAACAGATCCAGCAGCTGTTCGGGCTCCTCAAGGGGGGTATCGAGCAGCAGGGTGATCTGGCCAATGGGGGCGCCGCTCTGGCCATGGAGCGGAATGCCGATGTAGGCGCTGGCATTGAGGGCCAGCAGCCGGGTCGCCTTGGGATAGCGCACGGGCAGATCTTCCACATAGATGGCCTGACCATGCTGGAACAGCTCCTGAGCGGGGCCGGGGTCGAGCTGGATGGGCTTGAGGGTGGAGCAGATCTCCTCGTTGATGACGCAGCGGGGGATGATCCAGAGATCCTGACCGCGGGGCTGGAACTCACCGATCCAGCCCACCCGGGCACCGCTGGCGCTCATGGCCCAGCTTACCAGCGTCTTGCAGTAGTCGATGCCGGTCTGCTGGTGCAGCTCGGGCAGGAGGGCCAGCTCGGCGCGGTGCTCTTCCGGTTGCGGCTGCCAGTGGCCGAGCAGCTGGGCGCTGCTGCGCACCAGTTGCAACATCTCCTCGCTAAGCGGGGTGGGATCGAGATACTCCAGACTCAGCACCCCGAACAGCCTGTCCTGCTCCAGCAGGGCACCATCGAGGCGTGAGCGCACACCGGCACTGGTCAGATAGAGGTGATTGCTCAGCATCGGCTGGTGGGCCGCTTCCGAGAAACTCAACGCTTTGCGGGTACGCAGGGCGCGGATATAGCGGCTGTCACCACGAATGGGGTAGAGCGCCTCGACCCCCAGGGTGAACACAGGGGTGAGTTGCTCGCTGCCGAGATCGCCGTTGGCCTGATAGTGCCAGAGGATGAGCCGATCGGCCCCCAAACTCTCTTTAAGGGCCTCGAGCAGGGGCGCATACTGTTGCTGGCTCGCCATCTGGCTGAGGCGCGGCAGTTGCAATGCCAGATCGGCGATGGGCTCCTGACGAAGGTTCTGCAGACAGATGAGCCAGAAGCCATCCTGCTCGTGGGCGAGGGCGATGTGCCAGAGCTGGCTAGCAAAGCGTACGGTGATCTTGCCGCCATGGCCGTTGGCCAGCAGTTGTTCGATGGGCAGGCGCAGGGCATCGGGTAGCTGGGCAGGCCAGGGGGCACGCGGTTCGTCGAGCCAGTAGAGCGGGGTTTGCATCACGTCGGTCAGGGCGACCAGCCGTTGACTGCGCAGGTCCAGACGGAAAAAGAGCGGCGTCTGGAGGGCAGGAGGAAGATGACTGAGTGCGGTAGACGACATGAACAAACAACATCCTGTTAAGCAACCGTCGGGGTTGCAAGAATACTGCAAAATGGTGTGAAACAAAATTTCATTGAATTCTAAATTAGAAAAGTCTAATTTATTGCCCATTATCATGTATGAGGAGTCTTGCAGATGAAACGGATCCTGATTATCGGTGGTGTCGCGGGGGGCGCATCGGCGGCGGCTCGCGCTCGTCGTTTGAGTGAAGAGGCAGAGATCGTGATGTTCGAGCGGGGCGAGTTTGTCAGCTTCGCCAACTGCGGTCTGCCCTATCACATCGGGGGCGATATCCCCGACCGGGATGCCTTGCTGCTGCAGACTCCCCAGAGTTTCAAGCGCCGTTTCAACGTCGATGTGCGGGTCTTCCACGATGTGATTGAGATCGACAAGGCGGGCAAGACCTTGCTGGTGCGCAACCTGCAAACCGGTGAAGAGCAGCGCGAGCATTACGATGTGCTGCTGCTGAGCCCGGGGGCTGCGCCGATCCGTCCTCCCTTCCCCGGTATCGACAGCCCCCATGTCTATACCCTGCGCAACATCCCGGACATGGATCGCATTCTGGCGGCCCTGCATCACGATCAGCCGCGCCACGTCACTGTGGTGGGCGGCGGCTTTATCGGGCTGGAGATGATGGAGGCGCTACACCAGCGCAAGCTGGATGTCACCCTGCTGGAGCTGGCCGATCAGGTGATGGCACCGGTGGACAAGGAGATGGCCAACATGCTCCATGCCCGCATCCGGGAAGAGGGGATCGACCTTCGCCTGCGCACCGGCCTCACCGCCATCGAGAGTCTGGTTCTGCCTGCCGAGAAGACCTCCGTCGTGCCGACCGCCAAAAGCGGTGGCCTGCGCCTGACCCTCAATGACGGTTCCCATCTTGATACCGGTCTCTTGATCCTCGCCATCGGCGTCAAGCCGGAAACCCTGCTCGCCGCCAAAGCAGGGCTGGAGCTGGGCCCACGGGGCGGCATCAAGGTCGATGCCGGGATGCGTACCTCGGATCCCTTCATCTACGCGGTGGGGGATGCGGTGGAAGAGATAGACTTCGTCACCGGCGAATCTGTGCTGATCCCGCTGGCGGGCCCGGCCAACCGGCAGGGGCGCATCGCCGCCGACAACATGCTGGGCCGAAGCGAAACCTACAAGAAGACGCAAGGGACCGCCATCTGCAAGCTGTTCGATCTGGCGGTGGCCAGCACGGGGCTGAACGAGAAGCGACTGGTGCAACTGGGATTGCCGTTCGAGAAGGTTTATGTCCACCCGGGCAGCCACGCCGGTTACTACCCCGGCGCCCATCCGGTCAGCCTCAAGCTGCTGTTTGCCCCGGATGGCAAGATTTATGGCGCCCAGGCCATCGGCAAGGATGGCATCGACAAGCGCATCGATGTGCTGGCGGTGGCCCAGCGTGCCGGTCTCACCGTGTTTGACCTGCAGGATCTGGAGCTCACCTATGCGCCGCCCTTTGGATCAGCCAAGGATGTGATCAACATGGCGGGCTTCGTGGCAAGCAACCATCTGAAAGGGGACACCCTGCTCTGCCACGTGGCCGAGGTGCAGGCTCGTAACCCCCATCAGCTGGTGGTGGATGTACGCAATGGCCCGGAGCTCGACAAGCTGGGCCGCATTCCGGGGGCGCTGCATATCCCCCTCGACGAGTTGCGTGGTCGCCTCCATGAGTTGCCCAAAGAGAAAGAGCTGCTGATCAGCTGTCAGGTCGGGCTGCGCGGCCATGTCGCCTGCCGCTTGCTGAGCCAGCACGGCTTCAAGGTGAAAAACCTCTCCGGCGGCTTCAAAACCTGGCAGATGGCCACCGCCGAGTAACCGTTTTATTTCTGTGCCTGTTTGCCCCTCTCCCTTGTGCGTGCAAGATGAGGGGCTTTTTGTTTCTGCTTTTCGCCCTCCTTGCATTCCCTAATTGCAGCAATATTTCGACACACTTTATTTCCTGTGCCGGACAAAATTAACGTTTTGTTCAGGGGATGGGTGCTATAACCCCTGCCTCGTTCATGATGAACCGTGTAGTAGGGAGAGTGACATGCTGGATATGCTGATGGCCATTTGGCATCAGGATTTTGACGCCCTGGTTCAGATGCAGGCGGTACCCCTGCTGATCAGTTGCCTGATGCTGGTACTGCTGCTGGAGTCCGCATTCGTCTTCCTGCCCCTGCCGGGGGACAGCCTGGTACTGCTGGCCGGTGGGTTGGTTGGCATGGGGGTGTTTGGCCCCGAAGTGACTCTTGTCTATCTGCCGTTGGCTGCAGGCATAGGTTCCGTGCTCGCCTACTGGCAGGGACGGGCCCTACAGCGCACCCGCTTTATGGATCATATCGAACGGATGTTGCCTCCCGACAGCCTGCCCAAGGCGACCCGGCTGCTGAAAAAGTACGGTTTTCTGGCGATGTTCTCCTCCCGTTTTATCCCGTTCGTGCGGGTACTGACCCCCATGCTGATGGGGATTGGCCGCCTGAGCGTGCTGCGGATGTGCGTGGCCAGCTTTGCCAGTGCATTTATGTGGGCGCTCTGCCTCAGTTTGGTGGGCAAACTGGCGATGAATACCCCCTTCTTCCTCCACCACAGCGAACTGTTGACCCGGGCCCTGCTGATTACCTCGCTGGTGCTGTTTCTGGCGGCCGTCATGGCCATCCTGTTTCGCTGGTTCAAAGGTGGAGCAAAAAACGAGACCAGCCACGACTAGATGACAACCCTTGCCGCACTGGAGCGGTGGGCAAGGGGGTTCTCGTGCAGCAGGGGGGCGGAATTGTGCCCATTCGGGTAATGAGCTTTGTGTCGGGTGAGCAGGATGCCTTATCCTGTTTCCAGCCACGCTGCGTTTGCAGCGCTCCAACTCGGGATGGAACCTATGCGCCTCTTCGACTCTCCCTCTGCTTCTCACCGCTCTACCGCTGAAACCGGCGCTCTGCGCCGCCGCTGGTCAACCCTGCTGCTTTGCGGGGTAGTCGGTTTGCTGTCTGGCTGCGGCCCTGACAAGCCCACCAGCCAAGTACCGACCACAGAATCCACTGCGCAGCAGGAGGCCGGGGCGCCAACTTCTGTAGTGCAGGCCAATGCCCGCCAATATCGCGATGCCCCGGCGCTGGCGCTGGTCTTCTCCGGCCCCCTGTCGCCCAAGGCCAATTGGCAGAGCTGGCTCGGGGTCAGTGAGGGGGGCAAGCAGGTGCAGGGGGAGTGGATCCTCGCCGACGATGGTCGCACCCTCTATTTCCCGAACGTTCAGCCCGACAAGATCTATGAAGTGAGCCTCAAGGCGGGGCTGGGCCCATCCCCCCAGAGCTGGACCCTCAAGACCCGCCCGCTGGAGGCGGGAGCCTCCTTTACCGCCAGCGGCATGGTATTGCCGCTGCGTCAGGAACTTCGCTTGCCCATCAGCGCGGTCAACGTGGATGAGGTCAATATCGATTTCTTTCGGGTCGATGCGGAATATCTGCCCCGTTTTCTGGCGGAATATCGCCCCGGTGCCGGCATGGGGAACTGGGAGCTTGAGCAGATCACCAAGCGGGCCAAGCGGGTATTCAGCGGCCGCTATGCGCTGGAGCTTGATGCCAACCGGCGCGAGACCCGCCTCATCAATGTGGAGGAGCCGCAGTTGGCGGAGGCTGGCGTCTACTTTGCGGTGATGTCGCCCCTTGGCAACTACGACTGGCGCAAGGAGACCACCTATTTCGCGGTGAGCGACATGGGGCTCAGTGCCCGTCGTTACCGCGATCAGCTGGAGGTGTTCGTGAGCTCCCTGGCCAGCGCCGACCCGCTCAAGGATGTGCAGCTCTCCCTGCTCGATGAGAAGGGCAACCGGTTGCAGGTGCAAACCACTGATCCGCAGGGCCATCGCCGCTTTGATCAGGTGCAGGGGGCTCGCTTGCTGCTGGCCGAACAGGGCAACCATCTGGCGGTGCTGCGCCTCGATGGGGCTGCGCTCGATCTCTCCACCTTCGATCTCGGCACCCAGCCTTGGCAGGCCCAACAGCTCTATCTGTTCAGCGGGCGCGATCTCTATCGCCCCGGCGAGCGGCTCGACAGCGAGATCCTGCTCAAGGGGCAGGATGGCCAGCTGCTGCCCGGCATGGCGGTGGAGCTGGAGGTGAAGCAGCCGGACGGTCAATTGCTCGAACAGAAACGGCTGCTACCTGATAGCCTTGGCGCCGCCCACTACGGCCTGCGTCTGCCGGACGATGCGCCGCTCGGGCGCTGGACCATCAACCTCAAGACCGCCGCCGGCAGCCGCTTCGAGTGGCCTTTCCTGGTGGAGGAGTTTTTGCCGGAACGGCTGAAACTGCAGCTTGGCAAGGGGCCGGATGGTGAAGTGACGGATCTGGGTGCCTCCCTCACCCTGCCGCTGCAAGGGGACTATCTCTACGGTGCACCGGCGAGCGCCACCAAGGCGAAGGCGGAGGTAAAGATCAGCCGCGCCACCATGCCCTTTACCCAGTGGCAGGAGTTCACGCTGGGTGACGTGCTGCTTGCCGAGCAGGCCAAGGATCTCGAGCCTCTCAATCTCACCCTCGATGCGCAGGGGCAGGGGACTTTTTCGTTAGCTGATGAGCTCGATGGGGTGCGCGGTCTCGGGCCGTTGGAGGTGGCCTATCGGGTGTCGCTCTCCGAGCCCGGTGGCCGCGCCGTCAATCGCAGCCGCACCCAGTATGGCTGGCCCGCAGGCAGCCAGTGGCCGGCCCTCAAGGCCGATTTCGTGGCGGATCGGGTGGAAGGGGGCAAGCCGCTCCCCTTCCAGATCCTCAACCTCGATGACAAGGGCCAGCCGGTGGCGGGGGCGGTGAAGGTGCGTCTTATCAACGAGTACCGCGACTACTACTGGCACTACGCCGATGGCGAGGGGTGGAAGTACGAGTTCAACAGCCAGCCCTATCTGGAGCAGGAGCAAACCCTGCAGCTGGATGGCAAGGGGCCGACCCCGCTCACGCTGCAACTCGCCGCGGGCTGGTATCGATTGGAGGTGGAGAACAGTCAGGGCCATCAATCGAGCCTGCGGGTGGAGATCGGCAGCTACGCCTGGGGCGGCGGTGGCGAGCAGGCGCGGCCCGACAAGATTGCCATCACCCTCGACAAGCGCGCCTATCAGGCGGGCGACAAGGCCAAAGTGACGCTGGTGGCCCCGCGCCCCGGCAAGGGGTTGCTTATGGTGGAAGATGGCGACGGCCTGCGCTGGTGGCAGCGTATCGAGCTCAAGGGGGCCGGTGGCGATGCCAAGGATGCCCGCGGCGAGTTCGAGATCCCGGTCAGCCCCGAGTGGCAGCGTCATGATCTGCACATTTCGGCCCAGATCGCCGCACCAGACAGCGCCTCCAAACCGGTCAGCAGCCAGAAGGGGCAGAGCCTGCGCTCGGTCGGTCTGGTGCCGCTCACCCTGGATCGGGAAGCGCGCCGTCTGCCGCTTACCCTGAGCGCGCCGGACAAAGCCGTGCCGCTTACCCGGCTGGAAGTGACCGCAACCTCCACCCCCAATAGCCAAGGCCGTGTGGTACTGGCGGCGGTGGATCGGGGCGTGCTCAATATCAGCGATTATCAGCCGCTCGATCCGTTCGAGATCTTCTTTGGTCGCAAGCGCTTCGCCCAAGATTTGTTCGACAACTACGGCCAGGTGATCCCGCCGCAGGATGGCAAGCTGGCCCGCCTCAACTACGGGGGCGATCGGGCGCCGCTGAAAAAGGGTGGCGCGCTGGAGAGCCGGGTCGAGATAGCCGCACTGTGGAGCGGCGAGGTGAGTTTTGACCAGCAGGGTAAAGCGGTGATCCCGCTCGACTTGACCAACTTCAACGGCGAACTGGCGCTGATGGCGCTGGCCTGGAACGAACAGCAAGTGGGTGAGGCCGAGCGCGCCGTCAAGGTGGTGGCGCCCTTGGTGGCCGAGATTGGCTGGCCGCGCTTTGGCGCCAGAGGGGATGAGACCCGGGCGCTGGTGCAGCTGCGCAACATGAGCGGCGAGGATCAGACCCTATCCCTTGCCTGGACCCTCAATGGCGGGCTCAAGGCAAATGGCGAGCTGCCCGGCACTCTGTCCCTTAAAAATGGCGAAGAGCAGTGGCTGACCCTGCCGCTCACCGTGACCGGGGCAAGCGGCGTGGCAAGCTTGCAGTTGGCGGCCAGTGGCAAGGATTTTGCCATCAGCCGCGACTGGACTTTGCCGCTGCGATCACCCTGGCCTGCCGAGACTCGCCAGCGTTATCAGATGCTGGCCCCCGGCCAACAGATGAGCTTTGCGCCAGCTGAGCTGGCCGGTCTGGATCGCGCCAACCTGCAGGGGCTGCTCAGCCTCTCCGGCACTCCCCCCTGGGATCCGGCAGCCCAGTGGCAGGCGCTGGCCGATTACCCCTACGCCTGTCTGGAGCAGACCTTGTCCCGTGCCTGGCCCTATCTGCTGACCACGGCAGATGAGCGCATCGCTTGGAGCAAACCCGCAGAGGGCAAGAAAGCAGCGAGCGAGGCGGATGTGCAACGCGCCCTGCTACAGCGGCTGCAGCGGTTGCAACTGCCAAGCGGTGGCTTTGGCCTGTGGGATGGTCGCTCCGACGAGGAGCAGTGGCTCACCGCCTATGCCGCTGACTATCTGCTGGCGCGCAAGGAGGCAGGCGATGCAGTGCCGGAGGCCATGCTCAATCAGGCTTTGAACCGGCTGCAAAGCTATCTCACCGACAGTCAGTATGGTGAGCGCTGGAGCAGTGCCCCCGAGCACAGCCGGTTGGCCTATCAGGCTTACAGCGCCTATGTGCTGGCCCGGGTGGGCAAGGCGCCGCTCGCTACCCTGCGACTTATCTGGGAGCAGCAGGCCGATCACGCTCGCTCCGGTTTGCCGCTTTTGCACCTCTCGCTGGCGCTCTCGGCCATGGGGGATGAGCAGAACGCCGCCAAGGCCCTCAGCCGGGCATTGGCGACCGAGCGCGGGGATGACTATCTGGGTGATTACGGCTCACCGCTGCGCGATGAAGCCCTTGAGCTCTCCTTGCTGCGTCAGCACAAGCTGGCTGCGGAGCGCTGGCCTGATCTCAGCGCCAAGGTGGCCGACACCCTGGCTCACCGTGAGTGGCTCAGCACCCAAGAGCGGCTTGCCCTGTTGCGACTCGCCCGCTTCGATCCGGCTGTCGACTGGCAGGCCAGGGTAACTTCCTCTCTTGGCAGTGGATCCCTGAGCGGTTCGGCTCCGCTACAGCAGGGTGCCCCCGAGGCACTGGCGGCGAGCACCGTCACCAACGAGGGCAAGGGATCCCTCTATGTGCAGCGCACTCTGGTCGGCTACCCCGAACAGGCGCCAGCACGGATTAGCAAGGGGATGAGTGTGACCCGCAGCTGGTTCAACAGCGACGGTCAGCGTTTTGACCCGGCCAAAGTGAAGGTGGGCGATCTGGTGGTGGTGCGGCTCAACGTCAGTAGCGAATCGGCGGTGCCCGATGCCCTGCTGGTGGAGATGGTGCCCGCTGGCTTCGAGCTGGAGAACCCGGCCCTTGGCAACAGCATCAAGCTGGAAGAGCTCTCCATTGAGGGGAAACCGGCGTGGCAGAGCGAGTGGAACGACTATCTCAAGCATCAGGAGTTTCGCGATGACCGCTACACGGCGGCGCTGGATCTGAGCGAGGGGAGCAACCAGCAACTGGTCTACCTGATGCGGGCGGTGACGCCGGGTCGCTATCAGGTGCCGCCGACCCAGGTGGAGGATATGTACCGCCCCGAGCTGCGGGCTGTGGGTGAGGATATCCATGAGGTGATCATCTCTGAGTAACATTCCCTCCCTTGAGCGGGTTCGCCCGCTCACTTTCTGGCAGCGTGGCTGGCTGAAATTAGGTCGCACTGGCCACGCTGGCTGGCGCTGGCTTGGTCGCCTGCCACGCTGGCTGCGTTGCTCGGTGCTGGGCGTTGTAGCACTGCTCCTGTCATTGCTGGCACTGGATCGACTCTTCCCGCCGCCACCGCTCGACCCTGCCTACGCACGGGTGGTGCTCGACATGAAGGGGCGACCGCTGCGCGCCTTTGCCGATACCAGCGGCGTGTGGCGCTATCCCGTGACCCTGGAGCAGGTCTCCCCCCGCTATATCGAGGCGCTGCTGGGCTACGAGGATCGCTACTTCTGGCGTCATCCCGGGGTCAATCCGGTGGCCATGGTGCGCGGGGTCTGGCAGTGGCTGCGCTATGGGAGGGCTGTATCGGGCGGCTCGACCCTCACCATGCAGGTGGCCCGCCTTATCGAGCCCTACCACAGGAGCGTGCCCGGCAAGCTGCGTCAGATGGCCCGTGCGCTGCAACTGGAGTGGCACTACGACAAGCGCACCCTGCTCACCGTCTACCTGAACCGGGCGCCGTTTGGCGGCAACCTGGAGGGGGTGCAGGCGGCAAGTTTTGCCTATCTCGGCAAGAGTGCGGCCAAGCTGACCTATGCCGAGGCTGCGCTGCTGGCAGTGCTGCCGCAGGCCCCCAGCCGCAATCGGCCGGACCGCCACCCCGAGCGGGCCCGCGCCGCCCGTGACAAGGTGATGCAGCGGCTGGTAGCGCAAGGCGTCTGGCCCGAACAGGTGTGGCTGGAGGGACGTATCGAGCCGGTGCTGGCTCGCGGTCACTTCACGCCGATGGAGGCGCCGCTCTTTGCCCGTCTCGCCGCTGACAATCAGGCTGGGGCGCTGGTGCACACCACCATCGACGGCGATCTGCAGCGCTGGCTGGAGGGGCGGGTGGCAAGCTATATCCGCCGTTTCCCCGAACAGACCTCCGCGGCCCTGCTGCTGGTAGACAATAAAACCATGGCGGTGCGCGCCTATGTGGGTAGCGCCGAGTATGGCAATTTGCGCCGCCACGGTTACCTCGACATGGTGCAGGCAATCCGCTCCCCGGGATCCACCCTCAAGCCCTTCATCTACGGTCTGGCCATGGATGAGGGGCTGGTGCACTCGGCCTCCCTGCTCTCCGATGCGCCAAGGCTGGGATCTGATTATCGCCCCGCCAACTTTTCCGGCGCCTTTCAAGGGCCGGTGACCCTGGCCCAGGCGCTGCAGCAATCCCTCAACGTGCCGGCGGTGCAGGTGCTGGAGGCGCTCGGGCCCGACAAACTGGTCAGCCGCCTCGACAACGCCGGGGTGCGGCTGGCGCTCTCCGACAAACCCAATCCGGCCATTGCGCTGGGGGCGGCGGGCATTCGGCTCGAGCAGCTGGTGGCGCTCTACAGCGCGCTGACCCGGCAGGGGCAGGTGGCGATGCCGGTCTGGCTGGCGGGGCAGCAGGCGGTGCCCCGCCCCTTGCTGAGCCCGGGGGCGGCCTGGATCATCTGGCAAATATTGAGCGCACAGGGGCGGGCGGATCAGCCTTTTGCCAGTGAGGCAACCGGCAGGGTCAACCGGCTGGCCTGGAAGACCGGCACCAGCTATGGCTATCGCGACAGCTGGGCCATGGGGGTCTCCGGTCGCTGGACCATCGGCGTCTGGCTGGGGCGCCCCGACGGCACCCCTTTGCCCGGTTTTTACGGGCAGAGCGCGGCGGTGCCGCTGCTGCTTTCGGTCTACTCGCGGCTGGCTGACAACAGCCCTCTGCCGGCACAGCCCAACACGGTGAGCGAAGCCGAGGTCTGCTGGCCGCTGGGGCGCAAAATGAGCGCGACCCTGCCTGAAGCCTGTTTGCAGCGTCAGAGCGCCTGGTTGCTTGAAGAGCGCGATCCTCCCACCTTGCCGGATCCCATGGACTGGCCCTCGCCGCTGCGCCAGGTTGCACTCACTAGCGAAGGCAAGCCGACGCTGACCCGTTGCCCCGATGCGGCGCAATCCGGCTTTCGGGCGCTTTGGCCGTTGTCGCTGGAGCCTTGGCGGTCACCTGGTGAGCGACGGCAGGCGCTGCTCGCCAGCGGCTGCGCGGGGGAAGGGCAGAGCGCCGAGCAGCAAGCTCCTATTCGCATCATGGCGCTGGGGGAGGGCAACCTTATCCGCAGTCAGCGTTACCGGTTGCAACCCAAAGTGCTGGGCGGTGTCGGCAAGCCTGCCTGGTTTCTCAACGGCCAGCGGCTGCGCTGGGACGGGGATCAGGTGCTGAGTGTGGCGGGTCGTTATCAGCTGGTGGTGGTGGATGAAGCGGGCAACAGCGATCGTATCGAGTTTCGCGTGGTGCATCCTGACGGTGATGCCAGCACCATCACCCGTTGAGCGTTTTGCCGACAACCATTGAGGTGAATGTAATTAACTATTTGAAATGCATCAATATTTGATTGGATGAATTAATTTGTGAATAATTACGAATTCATTCAAATCCAATCGGGAGTTCTCTTTTGCTGCGTGTTCTGTGTCCCTTGCTGGTGCTGATGAGTTCGGGTTGTGCCACAACCAATCATGGTGATCACCATGTTTCTCCTGAACGTACCGGGTTCTATTCACCTTTCGAACCTGCTTCCGAGAGTTTTGCGCGTTGCTATCAGAAACAGTTTGCCTGTACCCCTGCCAATATCCGCCGTGACAGGGTGATGGAGGCGCGCAGGCAGGCGCAAGAGCGGGCCAATCACCGGGGTGATGATTGGTAGGCCGCAGAAAACGAGAGGGGTTGGCAGATGCCAACCCCTTTTTCATTCCGCCCATTCAGCCCGGTTGGCGCAGATGACCGAGCCGGGTGAAGAAGTGCTGGCTCTTGCGCTGGTGAAAGTGGCTCTTCTTGATGGGATGGAAGATGAGGTTGCTTTCGGGATGGCTCGCTTTTAACTGGTGGAGCATGGCTACGGCGGGCAGGCTGGTGCTGACCAGGGTGGTGAGTGGCATGCTGAGGGTCTCGGGCCCGAGCAGTTGATTGAGCCCTTGCTGAGCCTGCTCAAAGCGGGTCAGGGCCGCCGGGTCGGCATAGCCGCTACCCAGCATGGTGAGCAGGTTGTCGAGGGCCAGATTAAATTCGGCCAACTGCTGGCGAAAGCCGCTGCGCCCGCGCAGGGCAATCAGCTCTGCAAACGGAATGTCGGCCAGGTGAGTGGGCACTTGCAACGGGATCTCGAGGAGGAAGCAATCCTGACCACCGCGATTGTGGTAGCGGGATTCGAGCAGATGGAGCAGGCGGTCGAGATAGTCGTGATCGGTAATAAGCGCCCCGTCATTGGCGAGTGCCCACTCACGGGCGAGACGCATGGAGAGCAGATTGGCAAAGCGTCGCGCCATTCTGATCCCCCCTTCATCCCGGGTCGCAAAGCCGTGAGTAAGGCAAAAGCCGTGCAGCCGCTCCAGCCCCACCTGATCCGGGCAGAAGCAGTCGTGGTTGGCCTCCTGACGCCAGCGACCAATCAGCTCCTTGTTGCCAAACACCTTGTGGCGGACGAAATCGGGGGCCACTAGGCCGCTTATCTGGCTCTCCAATTGCGGGGTAATGGCGGCAAAAAAAGCTGCATCGGGCCGCTCGGCCAGGAGATCGGTCTCCTGCTCGAGGGTTTGCTGCAGGGCGGTGAGACCGCTCTTTTCGCTGACGGTGAAGACGAAGGCGAGTCGCTCCAGATAGAGCAGGGCAAATTTGAGCCAGAGCTCGTCGCGTACCTCCATGCCGGGGTAGTAGATATAGGTCTTCATCGGATCAGTCTGTTGTCAAAAATCTGGCGAGGCGCAGGGTCGGGAATATACGCAAGATTGGCGCTGCACGGCAAACACTGCGTGGGGTAATGTGAGCAAACGCTCATCCAGTAGGCGCTGGCCACAAAGTTCTGATATAATTCGCGCCCTTAAATCAAGGTCACCCGAGTCATTACCATGAAGTTCATTATCAAGCTGTTCCCGGAAATCACCATCAAGAGCAAGTCGGTTCGCCAGCGCTTTATCAAAATCCTGCAGGGCAATATCCGCAATGTCCTGCGCCGCTTCGACGACGATGCCCGCGTACGGATGGATTGGGACAAGCTGATTGTGAGCTCCCGCAATGACCAGTTCCGCGAGCAGGCTATCGAAGCACTGGCCTGTATTCCGGGCATTCAGGCTTTCCTCGAGGTTCAGGCCAGCAAGTTTACCGATCTGCACGACATCTTCGAGCAGGTGAAAGCCGTATGGGGCGACCAGCTCAAGGGCAAAACCTTCTGCGTGCGCGCCAAGCGCCACGGCAAGCATGAGTTCTCCTCCCTCGAGGTTGAGCGCTATGTGGGCGGTGGACTGAACCAGCACTGCGAAAGCAATGGTGTGCGCCTCAAGAACCCGGATGTGAAGATCAACCTCGAGATCGACGGCGAAGAGCTCTTTATTGTCAGCGCCATCCATCAGGGCCTGAGCGGCATGCCCATCGCGACCCAGGAAGATGTGCTGAGCCTGCTCTCCGGCGGTTTTGACTCCGGCGTAGCGTCGTTCCAGTTCATCAAGCGCGGCTGCCGCGTGCACTACTGCTTCTTCAATCTGGGCGGTGCTGCCCATGAAATCGGCGTCAAGCAGGTGGCCTACCACCTGTGGAACCGTTTCGGCTCCTCCCACCGGGTACGTTTCACCGCAGTGGACTTCGAGCCGGTGGTTGCCGAGATCCTCGAGAAGATCGACAACGGTCAGATGGGCGTGGTGCTCAAGCGGATGATGATGCGTGCTGCCGCCAAGGTGGCCGACGAGTTCCAGATACCGGCGCTGGTGACCGGCGAGTGTGTGGGGCAGGTATCCAGCCAGACCCTCACCAACCTGAACGTGATTGACCGGGTGACCGACAAGGTGATCCTGCGCCCGCTTATCACTTGGGACAAGCCGGATATCATCAGTGAAGCCCGCCGCATCGGCACTTTGGAGTTTGCCGAGACCATGCCGGAGTATTGTGGGGTCATCTCCAAAAAGCCGACTGTGAAGGCCGAGCTCTCCCGCATTGAAGAGGAGGAGGGCAACTTCGACTTCGCCATTCTGGACAAGGTGGTCTCTGAGGCCCGTTACCTCGATATCCGCCGTATCGGTGAAGAGACTGCCGCTGAAGTGCAAGAGGTGGAAACGACTCAGGTGCTGGGTGCTGACGAGGTGATCCTGGATATCCGCTCTGCCGACGAACACGACGAGAAGCCGCTGGTGGTGGAAGATCGTGAAGTACTGCATATCCCCTTCTTCAAGCTGGCCACCGCCTTTGGCGATCTGCCCAAAGAGAAGACCTACCTGCTCTACTGTGATCGCGGCGTGATGAGCAAGCTACAGGCGCTTTACCTGAAAGAGAAGGGCTTTGACAACGTCAAGGTGTACCGCCCGTAAGCGTGTTTTTCACCTTCAATAAAAAATCCGGCCAATGTGCCGGATTTTTTATTTCACAGAGTGAGCAATGACTATCAGGGACAGGGAACCGGAGTGAAGGAGTCTTGCCCCTGACAACGCCAGCCCATTTCTGCCTCCCGCATCTGCCACAGGTTGTTGCTGCGATAGAGGGTCAGGATGTAGATCATGTCGCTCTTGCTGCCGTCGAGGGCGACCGAGAGCACCAAGTCATTGTCCAGTTGCTGGGCATGGATGCGGCTGGGCGTGTCACCATGACCGACGAATCGCAGAGCTACCTCACGGTAGTCATTAACCCAGTTTTGCTGTTGATGGCTTGCCTGGCGTATCTGCTGGTTGAACTGCTGCACCGGCGCCGAGGCCAGTCGTCCAAATACCACTTGTGCTTCGGCGTGGGCTGCCGTCACGTTCGCCAGGAGAAGGGTGGTAAGCATACCGATTTTGCGCATGAGAAGTTCCGGCTAACAACGACTGCTTCTATGACAACAGAAAAGCCTATTTGGTTCAACGCGCGGCCCACAGCGACATGATGACGCTGTGGGCCTGCTCTCAATTGCGTTGCAGCGAGAAGGTGGGCAGCGACAGATGCCAGTAGATAGCAGCTACCCGCAGGCCAAACACGGCCGTCATGCAGATGAGCATGGCCGTTACCCTGTCCATGTTTGCCTCCAGCGCCAGGGTATAGAGAATGCCGCCAAGGATACAGGCGGTGGCATAGATCTCTTTTTGCAGCACCATGGGCACTTCTCGCGCCAGTACATCGCGGATCATGCCGCCGGCTACCCCGGTCATGGTGCCCATGATCACGGCAATCAGCCCCGGGGTGCCGAAGTTGAGGGCCTTCTGGGCACCGATCACGGTAAAGAGGGCCAGTCCGAAGGCATCCGCCACCGGCAGTACATACCAGGGCATTCTGCGGGGCAGTTTGACCATCCACATACCGATCAGCGCCGTCGCAATGACGACCCAGATATAGAGGGGATCGCGCACCCAGAATACGGGGGTGGCTCCCAGGATCATGTCACGGATGGTGCCGCCGCCGATGGCAGTGACCGCCGCCAAAACCATGACGCCAAACCCGTCCATCCTGAGTCGGCCAGCCACCAATACCCCTGAAAACGCGAATACTGCAGTACCAAACATGTCGCTGATGTAAACAATCTGCTCAACCAGTGTCTGCATGGAGAACAACTCACGCCAAATTGTTGATGGGGCCGCGATTTTAGGGGCTGGTGAGCCCAATCGCCAACAGTGCTCGACAAAATTGAGAGTCGGGACGGATTTTTTCTCGCAGCACGAACGGTAGTGTCTCGTTTGCCCCCTGCCGTTGGCTAAATAACTGATCCCAATAGTGCTACACCTTCGCTGTGCCATAGCCATTCCCCGGGAAAGGAGACACGGTATCCATGAAGTGTTTCACTCGGGCCAGCAGGTTTGCCATCCCTCTGCATTGATGATTGCGCGTGATGGTTTCATGTAACTTGTGCCATAGCCGTTCTATGTGATTAACCCAAGGGCTGTAAACTGGCTGGAACACCAGGCAGAACTTGGGATTCTTCTTCAACCATCGCTCGGTCTGTTTGCTTTTGTGAATGATGTAGTTATCGAGGATCAACGTGATGGTTTTGGCTCGTCGGTAGTGGTGGCGCAGCTTTTCCAGCATGGCAATAAACAGCGATGAGTTTTTCTTGATCCCGCTGACGTAAAGTACCCTTCCGTTGCCTGCGTGGAGAACGCCTGCCAGATAATGCTTGGCATTCTGCCCCGGTGTGACAACCCGCTTTTGCTGCGCTCTGAACATCCAGTCGGCTCCTAATTTGGGATTGAGGTCTATATCGACTTCATCCTCATAAAACACCGGATTATCGGCATCACAGCGGGCCAGCGCGGCGTCGATATTCGCCATTTTTTCCTGATAGGCTGGGTCTTTTATCCGCAAGGTCGGCACGGGCCTGCGCCAGACAATGCCCATACGAGGTAACCATCGGCGGAGCGTGGAGGCTGCCACATTGAGCCCTGTTAACCGATTGATTTTTATAGCCAATAGTTCAGTACACCAACGGCTGCGCTGATAACCAAAATCTTGCGGAGAAAACTGCATGAGCAGCACCAGTAAGGTGACAATCTTGGCGATAGGTAAGACTGGGGCACGGCCAGCCGGTAAGGCTTCTAGCGCATCTATGCCTTCATCTCGATACCACCGAAGCCAACGACCGATGGTCGAGCGCGCAGCGCCGGTAAGGTGATGAACATCGGTGATCGTGCGTCCTTCATGTAACAGCAAGATGGCCATCAAGCGACGAGCATGTCCTTTATCACGGGTGGCATGGATGATTTTGTGAATGCGGCGCCGTTGTGGTCGTGGCAGAGGTGGTAGGATAGGCATCAACTCAGTCCTTTGGGTGTGGCTTGTTTTGTTTAGCGACTAATCAGATCGCACAAACTGGACTGAGTTCCCTTCCTCCGGTGATCTACTATTCGGAACAGCTATTTA
>NZ_JBFOCU010000007.1:0-66214 GCF_040907945.1 Aeromonas sp. s11
GCCACATCGGTGATGGTGGCCACAACGGTGTAGCTGCCGTCGACCAGGGTGGCGGCAGGGGTAAATGCCCAGCCGTTGCCAGTGACGGTGACGGTACCAGCAACGGAGTTGCCGTTGCTGTCAGTGACCACCACGGTGACGGTGCCGTCGGTGGCATCAAAGCTGCCGTTGATGACCGGGTTGGTGTCATTACTGATGAAGTCGGTTGCCGAGCTGCCAGTGTCGTCAGTCATGCTGTCGATGGTGACAGTCACGCCGTCGTCATCTTGGTCAATCTTGGTGTCCACACTCCCTGAATCAGTCGCACTACCTGTATTCCCCGCAGGATCGGTCACTGTGGCGGTGACTGTATAAGAGCCTTCGGCCAATGGGGTCACCACATCCACGGTGAAGGTACCGCTGGGTGTGACAATCGCGGTCAGGGTTTGTTGATTACCGTTTGCATCGGTGACCAGCAGGGTGACGGTGCTGCCAGCAGGAGCATCCGTGGTCCCGGTCAGGGTCGGAGTAGTGTCATTGGTGTTATCTGGCGCAACGACGGAAATGGTGGGCGGAGTCAGGTCAAATACCTCATCTTCGCCAGCAGCACCAAGCGGTAGTTCACCATTGGTGTTGTAGGTGGTATCGAAGGTGGCTTCGGCAATGGTTGCGGAACCGGTACGGTCGATGGTGACAAAACCGCCGTTGCCACTGGCACCGGCGACGCCCCCAATACCGCCACCACCGGCGGCAGGTGCTCCGCCTGCCGCAGAGGCTTCAAAGGCCTGGGTCGGGTCAGCGCCACCCAGGATCGCCTGTTGCAGGGCATTGATATCATCAGGAGTGCCTGCAGCACCGTTTTGTGCCAGCTGGGGAGCATCCCCCTCTTCGGTAGGCTCACTCTGCTCGCTGGCTGGTTGCACATTGAACGACTGTCCGCCGCCCATGAAACTGGCGCCATCCGGCGACATGATCACCGCCCCTTTCGGCAGCACATCACCTTCAGCCAACAGCTTCCGGCTGCCATCTGCGGCCACCAGATAAATTTGTCCTTTGAGTTGGGTTACGGTTACGCCCTGTTCCAAGGTAACGGCATTGGTAATCATGTTCTCTCCTGAATCCTGATTTGCATGCAATAAGCCACAGCCTACTTTGCAGACTGAGGGGAAAAATAACCAGCTCGAAAATTCGAAAGGATAGACCGATTTGAGGCTGAACTGTTCAGCTAGACAGAAGTGTATAAAGCGAGGTTGCGAGAATAGCAAAAACCAAAATTATCAATAAATTACAGAATGATGACGGGAGCATGACAAAGCATGCTCCCGTCAGGATTATCCCTAGGCCCCCGCCCAGAGGATGATAGCCAGCAGCTGTGGCGAGATGATCCGCAGGAACATCACCAGCGGGTAGACAGTGGCGTATGAGAGCGCACTGGCGCCACTGGTCGGGTGCATGGCGTTTGCAAAAGCCAGCGCGGGAGGGTCTGTCATGGAGCCGGCCAGCAAGCCGCACAGGGTCAGATAGTTTATCTTGCCGTAGAGGCGCGCCAGCACACCGACCACCAGCAGCGGGATCAGGGTGATCGCCATACCATAGAGCATCCAGGCTGGACCATCGCCGTTGATCAGGGTATCGACGAAGCCGGCACCGGACTTGAATCCGACCACCGCCAGAAAAAGTACAATGCCGATCTCCCGCAGCGCCAGGTTGGCACTGGGGGGCATGAACCAGTAGAGCTTGCCGATGCTGCCGATCCGCGACAGGATCAGCGCCACCACCAGCGGCCCACCCGCCAGACCCAATTTGAGAGCGGCCGGGAAACCGGGCAGGTAGAAGGGGATGGAACCGAGCAATACGCCGAGGCCAATCCCGATAAATACCGGCAACATCTGCACCTGTTGCAGTTTTTGCTGCACGTTGCCGACCACATTGGTCACCGCTTCGATGGCATCGAGGCGCCCCACCAGGTTGAGAATATCGCCAAACTGCAGGCTGGTCTGACTGGTCGGCACCAGTTCGATACCAGCCCGGTTGAGACGGGAGATCACCACGTCATAGCGCTGTTTGATATCCAGATCGCGGATCTTCTTGCCAAGAACCTGTTCGTTGGTCACCACTACCCGCTCGACGCGCAGATCGGTGCCACGGGTCGAGAGCGAGGTCTCAACCTCCTCCCCCAACACCAGCAACACCTTGTGCAAGGCATGGCGCTCACCAACTAGGTGGAGCAGGTCGCCCAGCTCGATACGGGAATCAGGGCGCGGCACCATCAGCTCGTCGCCACGCTTGAGGCGTGAGCAGATGACATCAGACTCGTCGAGACTCGGGATCTCGCTCAGCATCAGGCCATGCATGTTTGGGTTGCGTACCGCGATGTTGATGGTCTGCAGGCTCTCCTTGGTTTTACCTGTCTGCAACTCGAACTGGGCGGCTTCATCGTCGATCTTGATGCGAAAGAAGACCCTGACCAGCCACATGGTGAGCAAAATGCCGCAGATGCCGAATGGATAGGCCACTGCGTACCCCATCCCCATCAGCCCGGTTGACCCATGAGGAGCTCCCAGCTCCGCCAGGATCTGCTGACCCGCACCGAGGGATGGCGTATTGGTCACGGCACCGGAGAAGACCCCCAGAATGACCGGCAACGGCACATCGAAAAATTGATGCAAGCCAGCGGCCACCACGCAGCCAAGGATGACCAGCAAGGCGGCAAAGGCGTTGAGTTTGAGACCCGAACTGCGCAATGACGAGAAGAAACCCGGCCCGACCTGGATGCCGATGGTATAGACAAACAGGATCAGGCCAAATTCTTGAATAAAGTGAAGCGTTTGTGCATCCAGCGCGAGATCGGAGGCGCCTGCAAAGTGACCCACTATGATGCCGCCGAACAGCACCCCCCCTATTCCCAAGCCAACGCCATAGACTCGCCAGTTTCCCAGCCAGAGTCCTAGCACTGCCACCAGCGACAACATGCTGATGGAAAGCGCGATTTCACTCATTTCGTGCATCCTTTGCGAATTGAACTGGCCCTAGCTTGTCAGCAAACGCTGATGCCAACTGTGTGATACCGCACGAATTTATCCTTTTACGCGCCAAAAATACCAATTAAGGGCTAGTTGCAAGACGTTAGGCGACGTAGCCGTAAATGGCCATAAAGTGACAGACGCTGCCACCCAGCACAAAGAGATGCCAGATGGCGTGGTTATAGGGGATCTGCTTGGCCACATAGAAGATGACCCCGAGGCTGTAGATAAGGCCACCAAGCCCGAGCAGCAGCAGCCCCTCACCGGCCAGATGGATATAGAGCTGATAGATGACCACCAGCGACAGCCAGCCCAACATCAGGTAGGTAAAGAGCGACAACTTCTTGAAGCGGTTGATAAACACCAGCTTGAACACCACACCAGCCAGCGCCAGGGCCCAGATCACCACCATCAAGCCCTTCGCCAGCGGCGTGTCGAGCGCCACCAGCAGGAAGGGGGTATAGGTGCCGGCAATCAGCAGATAGATGGCGCAGTGATCAAACACCTTGCACCAGCGTCTGGCCCGCCCTGACCCCATGCTGTGATAGAGGGTCGAGGCGAGATAGAGCAGCACCAGACTGCCGCCATAAAGGCTGTAGCTCACCAGCGCCTGCGTGCCCTGCCCCCATCCCTTGATGAGCAGCAATACCAGACCGGCCATCCCCAGCAACAATCCCGCACCGTGACTCAGCCGGTTTGCCAGCTCCTCCCGGGGGGAGTAATCCATCACACCACTCATAACATCGACTCCACAATAACTGTGGCTCACTCTACCCAGCGCCATTTCGGAGTACAAGTGTTCGCTTAAAAAATGGAGTGGCTGTCACCTGCCAACCTTTGGTGTATGCTCTGCCGCCGATGCCCGAGACAAGCGGCATAGACACCTACCCCGGTGACCTGGTCTGGAGAACCTGATGAAGTTGACTGAGCTGTTTGCACAAGCGGATCCCGCCTTTGGCGAGGCGATGAACACCTTGCTGGAGAGCTTCCACCACTCCGACGACAGTCAGGCCCCCTATCAGCGCGACCTGTTCACCCACCAGCTCGATCAATCCCGCATGCCTGCAGTCGGCCAACCTATCGAGGAGTATCTGGCGCGGCTGGCTACTCTGGTACCCGGCGCCTCGCACCTCACCTCGCCACGCTACATGGGCCACATGACGGCGCCACTGCCGGCCTATACCGCCGAGCTGTCGCGCCTGCTGGTAATGCTGAACCAGAATCCGATGAAGATGGAGTCCTCCCGCCTGCTCAGCTTTCTGGAGCGGGAGGTGCTGGCCAAGCTGCACCGCCTCATCTATGGCAGGGACGATGCCTTCTACGGCGAGCAGATGCATGCCAAGGATGCCGCTCTCGGTGTCATGACCAGCGGCGGCACCATCGCCAACGTCACGGCACTGTGGTTGGCCCGCAACCGCGCCTGCGGCGACAACCTGTTCGCCCTCTATGAGCAGGGCTATCGGGGCGCCGTTATTCTTGGTTCCCGGCTGATGCACTACTCCTTCGACAAGGGGATGGATCTGCTGGGGCTGGGCGCTCGCAGCGTCTGGCGCCTCGAGACCGACGAACAGAACCGGCTCAGTCTGGCTGCACTGGAGCAGGCGCTGCTCCAGTGTAAAGAGCAGAAATTGAAGGTACTGGCGCTGGTCGGCGTGGCGGGCAGTACCGACTTTGGCTCCATCGACCCCCTGCCGGAGCTGGCCGCCATCGCCGAGCGCGAGCAGATCCACTTCCACGTGGATGCTGCCTGGGGCGGCCCGACCCTCTTCTCCCCCCGCTATCAAGGTCTGCTAGCCGGGATCGAGCGAGCCGATACCGTCACCCTCGATGGCCACAAGCAACTGCTGGTGCCGCTTGGTACCGGCATGCTGCTCTGCCGCCAGCCCGACCTGATGATGGCGGTCAAGCGAGAGGCGCCCTACGCCATCCGTGCCACCTCGTTCGATCAGGGCCGCTTTACCTTGGAGGGCACCCGCCCGGCCAATGCCCTCTATCTGGATGCCGCCTTCCAGCTCTTCGGCCAGCAAGGCTATGCCGAGCTTATCGAAGCCAACTACGACCGAGCCAGATTGATGGCAGATCTCATCGAAAGCGACCCCGCCTTCGAGTTGATGTCTGCTCCGGTGATGAACCTGCTCTCCTATCGCTGCATCCCGCCCCATCTGCAGGGCAAGGTGCTGGATGAAGCGGCCAACACGCAGATCAACGCCTTCAACGTAGCGCTGCAAAAAGCCCAGCGCGCCGAGGGGCACAGCTTCGTCTCCCGTACCCAGCGCGCCGTGGTGCGCTACGGTACCCAACCCCTCACCCTGCTGCGGGCCGTGCTGCTCAACCCCCTGATTGAAGAGCGCCATATCCGCGACCTGCTGGCCGATCAGCAGCGACTGGGGATCAGCATTGCTCGCCAACTGTTTGGCGACAGCGCGGAACCGGCGTAAAAATGAGCGGTCTTATTCATTTGCCGTTGTCCACCGTGCAGGTAGACTGGGCGAAATTTGCAGGCCATCTTTGAGGACTAGGCGCCAACAATGAAGCAATTTATTGAATTTATTCCACTTATCGTTTTCTTCGCGGTCTACAAGTTCTACGACATCTACATGGCTACCGGCGCACTGGTGGTGGTCACCGGTCTGCAGCTCGCCTATAGCTGGATCCGCTATCGCAAAGTCGAGAAGATGCAGCTCTTTACCTTCCTGCTAGTCGGCTTCTTCGGCGGCCTCACCGTCTTCTTCCACGATGACACCTTCATCAAGTGGAAAGTGACTGTCATCAACGTGCTGTTCGCACTGGGCCTGCTCATCAGCCGTTACGGCTTTGGCAAGAACCTTATCAAACAGATGCTGGCCAAAGAGCTGCAAGCACCCGATAAGGTCTGGGACACAGTCAATCTCGGCTGGGTCGGCTTCTTTACCGTCTGTGGCCTGCTCAACCTCTATGTGGCATTCAACATGCCGCAGGAGATGTGGGTCAACTTCAAGGTGTTCGGCCTGCTGGGGATGACGCTGGTCTTTACCCTGCTGAGCGGCGTCTACCTCTACCGCCACATCCCTGCCGAGCAGTTGTCCCAGCAAAAAGACGAACCCAAAAAGTAACCCTCATCAGAAAAGGATCCTCTCATGTGGTATCTCATCTACTCCGAAGATGTCCCCGATAGCCTGCCACTGCGCAAGCAGGTTCGCCCTGCCCATCTGGCTCGCCTGCAAGCCCTGCAGGATGAAGGTCGGCTGCTGACCGCCGGTCCCAACCCGGCCATCGATGCCGAGGATCCGGCCGATGCAGGCTTTACCGGCAGCACCGTCATCGCCGAGTTTGCCTCGCAGGCGGACGCCAAAGCCTGGGCCGATGCCGATCCTTATGTGACCGCCGGTGTCTATGCCAAAGTGACCATCAAGCCGTTCAAAAAGGTCTTCTGACCGCAAAGCGAATAGCGAAATAAAAAAGGCCGGACTGGAAGTTCATTCCAGTCCGGCCTTTTTGCATCCCGATATCTCGTTTATGCCTTGGCGACAAACCAGGGATTGAGGATATCGGGCTTGTTGTAGGCAAGGGGTGAGCCATCGAGCTGGGTGACGCAGCCACCCGCCCCCTCCAGCACCGCCTGCGCCGCACCGGTGTCCCACTCGCAAGTAGGAGCAAGGCGCGGATAGAGCTCGGCGCCCCCCTCGGCAATGATGCAGAACTTGAGGGAGCTGCCCATCGAGACCAGCTCGATCTCGCCAAAAGGAGCCAAGAAATCGAGGGTCTCCTGCGACAAGTGGTTGCGACTGCCCACCACTCGCCACGCCTCGCCTTCACGATGAGGCCGGGTCTGGATAGGCTCGCGCTTGCCATCGGCGATGCGCCAGGAACCCGCGCCATTACCGCCATACCAGAGCTTGTCCAGCACTGGGGCATAGACCAGCCCCCAGCGCGGTGCCCCCTCTTCAATCAGCGCGATATTGACGGTGAACTCGCCGTTACGGGAGACAAACTCCTTGGTGCCATCGAGGGGATCCACCAGCCAGTAGCGGGACCAGCCGTGGCGCGCCGCCATCACCTCGGACCCAGACTCCTCGGACAATACGGGAATATCCGGAGTCAGCCGTGCCAACCCCTGAACGATCACCTCATGAGCCCCCTTGTCGGCCGCGGTCAGCGGACTCTCGTCGCTCTTGTACTCCACCGCGAAGGGCTGGCTGTAGATGGCCATGATGGCCGCTCCCGCCGCGCGGGCGACAGGTTCAAGTTCGGTGATATCGGGGTGGTACATAACAGGCTCGATCAGTGAGTAAGAAACCCAGTCTATCGCGTTTGTCATCAACCGCTTATAGCTGATTGTACTGGATTATATTGCCCCTGCTTCTCCTGCCCCTTGCTGCCATCGGCTGGTACCAACAGCACTTCGATACCGGCATTGCGCAGGCCGGAAAGGATATCGGCAGGCACGGCATCGTCGGTGATCAGGGTGTGAATACGCAGGGTATCGATGATCTTGTGCAGACTGCGCCGGCCAAACTTGGTGGAGTCGGTGACCACCACAATCCGCTCGGCCACCTGACACATGCAGCGGTTAAGGCGCGCCTCGTCCTCATGATGGGTGCTGACGCCGCGCTCCAGATCGATTCCATCCACCCCGAGAAACAGCATGTCAAAGTGGTAGTTTTGCAGGGACTGCTCCGCTTGCGCACCGTAGAAGGAGAGCGACTTGCGGCGCAGATGTCCGCCCGTCATCAGCAGCTCCACCCCTTCTGCTTCGAGCAGTTCATTCGCCACATTCATGCCGTTGGTCATCACCAGGATCTCCTGATGTCCCTTCAGATGTCGCGCCACCTCCAGTGTTGTCGTCCCCGAATCGAGGATAAGGCGACAACCGGAGGGCACCAGGGTCGCCGCCAGCGCGCCTATCCGCTGTTTCACCGGGGTATTGAGCACGCTCTTGTCAGCAATGGTGCGCTCCGGCACCGTCTGGCCAGGCTCGCACAGTAGGGCGCCGCCGTAGGCGCGCACGGCCACCCCCTGCTTCTCCAGAAAGGCCAGATCGTTGCGGATGGTCACGGTAGAGACCTGATAGTGAGTCGCCAGCTCGTTGACCTGAACGCTGCCATTGCTGCGCAGCTGCTGAATAATCCGCTCCCGCCGCTCGCTGGTTCCGAGCGCACCTTTTTCGCTTGTTTGCATAGTTCTTCTGCCGAAATGCTGTAGTGAAAGATCGCTTTCACTTCGTTACGTTTGCATATTAACGCTCAGCGAAGGTGCCAAATCAAGCCTTCATTACGCTTTACTACCACTCTCCCCATCTTTACCCATCATTCACAACCTTTCGATACCTTTCTTTTTGTGATCCATTTCAAGATCTAACGACTCTTTTGTTTCGTTTTCTTTCCCTCCCTACTACCGTAAAGAAAAGAAATCGAAAGAACCTTTCCATCCGCAGCAACCAAGGAACATCAAAATGAAATCCATGCTGGCACTGGTCGAAAGACACAAACAGGGAGAACAGACCGGGATCTACGCCGTCTGCTCCGCTCACCCGCTGGTGCTGGAAGCCGCGCTGCGGCTAGCCGCCGAAGGGGATGAGCTGCTGCTGGTCGAGGCCACCTCCAATCAGGTGGATCAGTTTGGCGGCTATACCGGCATGACCCCCGCCGACTTTCGCGATCGCCTCTACGAGCTGGCGGCACAATGTCACTTTCCGGCGCAGCGCCTCATTCTGGGGGGCGACCATCTGGGCCCCAACCGCTGGCAGGGGGAACCGGCCGAGCAGGCCATGGCACATGCCGAAGATCTCATCGCCAGCTATGTCGTTGCCGGGTTCAAGAAGATCCACCTCGACTGCAGCATGTCCTGTCAGGGCGATCCCGTTCCCCTGACCGATGAGCTGGTCGCTGAAAGGGCGGCACGACTGGCGCAGATCGCCGAGCAAACCTGTCTGGCCACTTTTGGCGAGAGCGATCTGGTCTATGTGATTGGCACCGAGGTGCCGGTGCCGGGCGGTGCCCATGAAGATCTTGCCGAGCTGGCGGTCACCACGCCGGAGGCGGCGCGCCACACCCTCGAGGCCCATCAACAGGCCTTCAACAAGGCGGGGCTGGCCCATATCTGGCCGAGGGTGATCGGTCTGGTGGTGCAACCCGGCGTCGAGTTTGACCATACCCGCGTCATCGATTACCGGCCCGAAAAAGCGGCTCCCCTTAGCCGGATGATCGAAGCCTATCCCCACATGGTGTTCGAGGCCCACTCCACCGATTACCAGACTCCCGAGGCTTACCGCCAGCTGGTACGCGACCACTTTGCCATTCTCAAAGTCGGCCCAGCCCTCACCTTCGCCCTGCGCGAAGCGCTGTTTGCCCTTGCCGCCATCGAGGAGGAACTGGTGGTTGCCAAGGCCTGTTCAGGTCTGCGCAAGGTGATGGAAGAGACCATGCTGGAGCGCCCCGACTTCTGGCGCAGCCACTATCAGGGCAGTGCCAACGAGTGCCGGCTGGCCCGTGGCTACAGCTATTCGGATCGCATTCGCTACTACTGGCCCGATAGACGGGTCGATGAGTGCTACGCCAGATTGCTGGCCAATCTGGCAGCGGAGCCCATCCCGCTCCCCCTGCTGAGCCAGCATCTGCCCCTGCAGTATCGCAAGGTGCGTCAGGGCACGCTCTCGGCCAATCCCCATGACCTCATTCTCGATCAGGTGCAGGAGGTGCTGCGGCACTACGCCAGCGCCTGCACTGCGGCCTCTCGCCGCCATTCCCAGCTCGACCCTGTTGTATAAGGAGTTGCAGACATGATCCTTGGTTATCCAGAAGAGATGTTGCGCAGTGCCAATGGCCTGGCGACTGCCCGTGAAATTCGCCAGCAACCCGCCACCTGGCGCGAGACACTCGCCATGGTCGAGGAGTGCCGTCCTGCACTAACCCGTTTTCTGACCCCACTGCTGGCCCGGCAAGAGCTGCGCATCATCCTGACCGGGGCTGGCACCTCCGCCTTTGCCGGTCGGGCGCTCGCCCCCTATCTCTCGGCCCACCTGCATGCCCGACTCGAGGCGATCGCCACCACGGATATCGTCACCGATCCGGCCGAGTATCTGGCCGAAGATTGCCCGACCCTGCTTATCTCCTTTGCCCGCTCCGGCAATAGCCCCGAGAGCGTGGCGGCGGTCGAACTGGCCAGCCAGCTGCTCAGCCACTGCCACCATCTGGTGCTGACCTGCAACGGTGAAGGAGCGCTCTATCGCCGCTGCCAGCAAGATGCCCACTCTCTGGCCCTGCTGATGCCGCCCCAGACCAATGATCGCAGCTTCGCCATGACCAGCAGCCTGACTAGCATGATGCTGAGCTGTCTGGCTCTCTTCCTGCCAGAGCGGTTCAACAGTCAGCGCTGCGAGCAGCTGGTCGCCACCAGCGACGCCATTCTGGAACAGGTTGTGCAGCGCGTACCGGCCTGGAACGAGACGTTGCCCGAGCGGGTCATCTATCTTGGCAGCGGCAGTCTGCAAGGGGTGGCGCAGGAGGCGGCACTCAAGTTGCTGGAGCTGACTGCCGGCCGTCTGGTCGCCATGTTCGACTCCCCCACCGGTTTTCGCCACGGCCCGAAATCGGTCGTCAACGAGCAGACGCTCATCGTGCTGCTCATCTCCAACGACCCTTACACTCGGCAATACGATCTGGATCTGCTACGCGAGCTGCGAAGCGATGGCAAGGCCGCCCGGGTGGTCGCCATCGCCGACCAGCCCCATCCCGTCATCGAGGAGGGGGAACACATCTATTTGCCCGCCACCCTGCATGGCGACGATGCCCAGCTCGCCTTCTGCTACCTGCTCTATGCCCAGTACTACGCCTTTCATACCTCGCTGGGACTGGGGATCAGCCCGGACAATCCCTGCCCGACTGGCCAAGTCAACCGGGTCGTACAGGGGGTCAATATCTACCCGTTCCACCAAGAAGGAGTGCTGTGATGCCCAATATCGTATTGAGCCGGATCGATGAGCGCCTGATCCACGGTCAGGTCGGTGTCCAGTGGGTCGGCTTTGCCGGTGCCAATCTGGTGCTGGTCGCCAACGACGAAGTGGCAGAGGACCCCATCCAGCAGAACCTGATGGAGATGGTGCTGGCCGAAGGTATTGCGGTGCGGTTCTGGCCGCTCCAGAAGGTGATCGACAACATCCACAAGGCGGCGGATCGCCAGAAGATCCTGCTGGTCTGCAAAAACCCGACCGATTTCAACACCCTGGTTCAGGGAGGTGTCCCCATCTCCCGGATCAACGTCGGCAACATGCACTACGCCGACGGCAAGCGTCAAATCCACAAGACCGTCTCCGTGGACGAACAGGACATCACCGCATTTCGCGCCCTGCGGGACGCCCGTGTCGAGTGCTATGTCCAGGGCGTGCCGACCGAACCGGCACAGGACATATTCAATTTGCTCTGATTAAGGACAATTGTGATGGAAATCAGTTTATTACAAGGACTTCTACTGGGGGTTTTGGCATTTTTTGCCGGACTAGACCTGTTCAATGGTCTGACCCACTTCCACCGGCCCGTCGTACTGGGGCCGCTGGTTGGCCTCATCCTCGGCGACCTGCCCACCGGTATTCTGGTGGGCGGTACTCTGGAGCTGGTCTGGATGGGGTTGGCCCCGCTAGCGGGGGCGCAACCGCCCAACGTCATTATCGGCACCATAGTCGGCGCCACCTTCGCCATCACCACCGGGGTCAAACCGGATGTGGCGGTCGGGGTTGCCGTTCCCTTCGCCGTTGCCGTGCAGATGGGGATCACCTTCCTCTTCTCGGTGATGTCGGGGGTGATGTCCCGCTGCGATCGCATGGCCGAAGCGGCTGACGTGCGCGGTATCGAGCGGGTCAACTACCTGGCACTGCTGGCGCTGGGCACTTTCTACTTCCTCTGTGCCTTCCTGCCCACCTACTTCGGGGCCGAACATGCCAAGGCGGCCATCGACGTGCTGCCCGCCCGCCTCATCGACGGCCTCGGCGTTGCTGGCGGCATCATGCCCGCCATCGGTTTTGCCGTGCTGCTCAAGATCATGATGAAGAATGTCTACATCCCCTACTTCATCCTCGGTTTCGTCGCTGCCGCCTGGCTCCAGTTGCCAGTACTGGCCATCGCCGCCGCCGCGCTGGCCATGGCCCTGATCGACTTCATGCGTACCACCACCCCGCAAGCTCGTCCTGTTCAAGAGGAAACCGAAGATGGCATCTAACAACACAGCTGCGCGGATCATCTCCAGCGCCGAACCGCACAATACCCGGCCACAATCCGACGACACCTATGAAGATCAGCAGCTTGGCGCCGAGTTGACCAAGCAGGATATCAACCGCTTTGCCTGGCGATCCCTGCTGCTGCAGGCCTCCTTCAACTATGAGCGGATGCAGGCCTCCGGCTGGCTCTATGGATTGCTGCCGGCACTGCAGAAGATCCACACCAATCCGCGGGATCTCTCACGGGCGATGAAGGGGCACATGGGCTTCTTCAACACCCACCCCTTCCTGGTCACCTTCGTGATGGGGATCGTGCTGGCGATGGAGCGTTCCAAGCAGAACGTCAACAGCATCCAGAGCACCAAGATTGCCGTAGGCGCACCGCTCGGCGGGATTGGCGATGCCATGTTCTGGCTCACCCTGCTCCCCATCTGTGGCGGCATAGGGGCAGATCTGGCGCTGCAAGGCTCCATCATGGGTGCCGTGGTCTTCTTCCTGCTGTTCAACGTGGTCCACTTCGGCCTGCGTTTTGGTCTGGCGCACTACGCCTACCGCATGGGGGTAGCGGCCATTCCGGTCATCAAGGCCAATACCCGCAAGGTGGGCCATGCCGCCTCCATCGTCGGTATGACGGTGATCGGCGCGCTGGTCGCCACCTATGTGCGTCTTGGCACCACGCTGGAGATCACTGCCGGTGATGCAGTCGTCAAACTGCAGGCGGATGTGCTCGACAAGCTGATGCCCGCCTTCCTGCCGCTGCTCTACACCCTGGCGATGTACGCCCTGATCCGCAAAGGCTGGAGCCCGCTGCGCCTCATCGTCATCACGGTGGTACTCGGTATCGTCGGCAAGTTCGCCGGTTTCCTCTAATCCGGAGCCGGTAGCCAGCCGGCCCCCTTTGCAGTAAAGGAACAGACTATGTTGGGCATCATCATTTGTGGTCACGGCGGTTTCGCAAGCGGTCTGGAGCGCGCCATGCTGCAGATCCTCGGCGAACAGGAAGCGGTTATCGCCATCGACTTTCCCGAGAGCTCCACCACTGCCCTGCTGCAGGCGCAGTGCGAAGCGGCGCTGGCAGAGGTCGACAAGGGGGATGGAGTGGTCTTCCTGACGGACCTGCTCGGTGGCACCCCGTTTCGGGTCGCCTCAACCCTCTCACTGCACCAGCCAGAGCGGGAGGTCATTACCGGTACCAACCTGCAGCTGCTGCTGGAGATGGTGCTGGAGCGCGATGGCCTCAGCGCCCGTGAATTCCGCCGGCAGGCCCTTGATTGCGGCCACCGGGGTCTCACCTCGCTAGCGGATGAGATGAGCAAAGAGCGTCAGGCAGATGCCGCTCTCGTTGAGGAGGGCATCTGATGGTCTCACGGATCCGTGCCCGTCGCCTGCTGACCGAACAGGGTTGGCTGGAACATCAGGAGCTCACCCATGAAGGGGGCGTCATCACCGCCATCGCTCCTATCACGGATGGCGATCCGGCACGGGATGTCGAGCTGCTGGTGCCGGCGCTGATCGACGGTCATGTCCACGGCGGCGCTGGCGTCGATGTCATGGATAGCGATAGCAATGCCTTGGCTACTTTGTCGATGGCCAAGGCTACAGAAGGGGTCGGTGCTTTTCTTGCCACCACGGTCACCGCCCCACTCCCCGAGATAGAGCAAGCACTTGCCCGCATTGCCGATGGCGTTGCCCGCGGCATGCCGGGCGCCGAGCTGCTCGGCTGCTATCTGGAAGGACCCTACTTCACTCCGGACAACAAGGGCGCCCACGATCAGACGCTGTTTCGGGAGCTGGATATTGCCGAGCTGAACCACCTGCAACAGCTGGCGCGAGGCAGCCTGAAGGTGGTCGCGCTGGCACCGGAAAAGCCCAACGCCATCACTGCCATTCACCATCTTGCCGCAAACGGTGTGCGTGTGATGCTGGGCCACTCGGCAGCGGATCACGACACCACCATGGCGGCACTGGCGGCGGGTGCCTCCGGGCTGGTGCACTGCTTCAACGGCATGCGCGGCCTGCACCACCGCGAACCCGGCATGGTCGGTGCGGGCCTTGTCCATCCTGCTGCCTGGCTGGAGCTGATCGCCGATGGCCATCATCTCCACCCGAGCGTGCTCAAGCTCTGTCACTGCTGCGCTGGCCAGCGCCTGCTGCTGGTTACCGATGCGATGCGCGCCGCCGGTATGCCCGACGGTCACTATCTGCTTGGCAACTATCGGGTCGAGATGAAAAACGGTGTGGTACGCACCGACACCGGCGGTCTGGCGGGCAGCACCCTCACCCTGCTTGGCGCCGTACGCAACATGGTGCAGCTGGCGAACGTACCGCTCGATGAAGCCATCGCAATGGCCTCGCTGGCACCAGCAAAGATGCTCGGCATTGCCGATCGCCTCGGTTCACTGGCAGTTGGCAAGCAGGCCAACCTGCTCGCCCTCACCACTGAACTCAATCAACAACACATCTGGGTGGCTGGCCGGGAGATAAATCCGACCGACCTCTCCTCCCTTTTCTCAGGATCTCGCGTCAATCAGGACGTTCAGGAGTCACTATGTATCTGATCTCTTCCCATGAAATGCTCAAAGATGCCCAGCGCCGCGGCTACGCCGTACCGGCTTTCAACATCCACAACCTGGAAACCGTGCAGGTGGTAGCCCGCACTGCCGCTCGCATGCGCTCTCCGGTGATCCTGGCTGGCACCCCGGGTACCTATCGCCATGCCGGGGTCGAGTATCTGGTCTCCATCTGTCAGGCTGCCGCCCATGAATATCGCATCCCGCTGGTGCTGCATCTGGATCACCACGAAGACGAGCAGGATATCCACTACAAGGTCGAAGCGGGGATTCGCTCCGCCATGATCGATGCCTCGCACTTTCCGTTTGAAGAGAACATCGAGAAGGTGCGCAGCGTGGTGACCTTCTGCCACCGCATGGGCGCCAGCGTCGAAGCGGAGCTGGGCCAGCTGGGCGGTCAGGAGGATGACCTCATCGTCGATGCCGCTCATGCCAAATTTACCGATCCGCTCAAGGCGGCCGAGTTTGTCCGCCGCACCGGTATCGACTCGCTGGCGGTGGCCATCGGCACCGCCCACGGCCTCTACAAGGAGGAGCCCCGTCTGGACTTTGCACGCCTCGCCGCTATTCGCGAACAGGTGGATATTCCGCTGGTGCTGCACGGTGCCTCCGGTGTGCCGGAAGCCGATGTGCGCAGCTGCATCGAACTCGGGATCTGCAAGGTTAACGTTGCGACCGAACTGAAGATAGCCTTCGCCGATGCGATGAAAGCCTTCCTTGGCTCTCATCCGGATGCCAGCGACCCGCGCCAGTATCTGGTGCCCGCCATGGCCGCCATGGAGGAAGTAGTCGAGGCGAAAATTCGTATGTGTATGAGCGAAGGGCGGATTTAACACTTATTAAAATAACAAATTAAACAAGCATGAAAACAATCAAAATATGGATAACTAAGGTTTAATTTTGAGTGTTTTTGTGCTTTTTTTGAGAGATATGACCAACAATTCACAAGAATACTTATTTTGGCATCATCATACATATTATATAATATTTTAATACTGAGTTCAGGGATTACAACGTGATGAAAAAAAGTAACTTCCGTAATGTGGTTTTCTGCTTGTCGATGATCACCCCATTTTCTACCCCTGTTTTTGCAGTTGATAATTATAGCTTAGAGCAGGTTGTAGTCGTTAGTCGTCATGGATTAAGAGCTCCGTTAGCGACTGGAGATAGTGCATTAGCGAGAGTAACACCTCATGATTGGCCATCATGGGATACCCCTGGGAGTTACCTGACTACTCGAGGTGGTGTTTTAGAATCTTATTTTGGAAAATACTTTGCTGACTGGCTTGACGAAACCAATCTAGTTAAAAAAAATATTTGCCCCAGTGATAAAGATGTATATATATACACGAACAGTATGCAACGTACGATTGCCACAGGGCAGCATTTTGCCATAGGTGCGTACCCAGGATGTGATCTCACTGTTAATCATCAGAAAAAATTTAACAGCATGGATCCTATTTTTAATCCAATCATTAAAGATGGCTCTGAGAAATTTAAAAAACAGGCATTGGTCGCGATAAATGCTCGGGCTGGTAAAGATGGTATAACGGGTCTGAATCATGACTTAAGACCATCTTACAAACTAGCAGAAAAAATAGTTGATTATAAAAATTCATATGATTGTAAGGGAGAGCTAAACTGTGATTTGGCAAAATCCCCAACTGAACTCAGTGTTAAAATAGATCAAGAGCCGGGAGTTAGCGGCCCACTACGAACTGGTACAATTATTTCTGATGCCATAATATTGCAACTCTACGAAGGCTTCCCCATGAATCAAGTTGGTTGGGGAAAAATAAAAAATGGTACTGATTGGAAAAGTTTAGTTGAAATTAAAGATTGGTATACGGATGTTTTATTTTCAGCGCCAACAGTTGCCAAACACATATCCAAGCCATTAGTCAGATACATCAATGGAATTATGGACAACAAAAATAGTGCTAAATTTAATTTATTAGTCGGTCATGATTCAAATATAGCCTCATTGCTGGCTGCACTTGACATAAAAGAATACAACCTCCCTGAACAATATGAAAAAACGCCTATCGGAGGTAAAGTAGTATTTCAACGTTGGGTTGACAATGAAACAAAAAAAGAATTAATGAAGGTTGAATATTTTTACCAAACAACAGAGCAAATACGAGGCATGAGTGTATTGAATAGAGGTAATCCGCCAAAAAGAGTTGTTTTAGAAATGAAAGGTTGCCCAGTGAATAGGAATGGATTCTGTGATTTTAGTGCGTTTAAAAAAACCATACAAGCATTAGTAAATTGACATTGCAAATATGCCTTATTGTTTTGTAATTTTCTTTTTTAACATTAACTTTTTTGTCGAGTATTAAAAATTAACGCTAAATTATAACATGGCAGCAGATCTGGGAGATAGGAGTTATGGTTCAAACATCCTTGCGAAATAAGGTATGGGAATTTGCCCAGAGTTTGGGGAAAACATTTATGTTTCCCGTCTCTCTGATGGCATTCATGGGATTACTGCTGGGGGTGGGATCATCCATCACCAGCCCCTCCACCATAGATAATTTTCCTTTTCTTGGTGGGGAATATACCCAGCTCGTCTTCAATCTGGTGGCAACCGTTGGCAGCTTCGGCTTTACCTATCTGCCCATCATGTTTGCCATCGGCATTCCGATGGGATTGACCGAAAAGAACAAGGGTGTCGCGGCCTATTCCGGTTTCGTCGGCTATATGGCGATGAATATCGGGATCAACTTCTATCTCGCCAGTACCAGTCAACTGGCTTTGCCGGAAAATATCAAACTGGCGGGGCAAGCCATGGTGATGGGGGTTCAGACCCTCTCCATGGGGGTGCTGGGTGGCATAGTGTCGGGGATCGTGACCTACTTCATCCATCGCCGTTTCTATAACCTCAAACTGCACGACGCCTTCTCGTTCTTCAGCGGCCTGCGCTCCGTGCCCATCATCACCGTGCTGGTCATGTCGCTGATAGGTCTCGCCATGCCGCTCTTCTGGCACTATGTGGCGCTCGGTATTACTGCGGTCGGTAACATGATCATCTCTGCCGGCTCTTTTGGTGCCTTCCTCTACGGGGTGGCCATCAACCTGCTCAAACCGCTCGGTCTGCACCACATCATGCTGGCCATGGTGCGCTTTACCCCGGCAGGCGGTACCGAGCTGGTCAATGGCGAAACCATTTCCGGCGCGCTCAATATCTTCTTCGCCCAGTTGAAAGCGGGTGAACCCATCAGCCCGGCAGCAACCGCCTTCCTGTCGCAAGGGTTTATGCCGACCTTTATATTCGGTCTGCCTGCCGCGGCGTTAGCCATGTATATGGCAGCCACGCCCGGCAATCGAACCAGAATCAAGAGCCTGATTATCTCCGGGGTACTGGTCTCTATCGTGACCGGTATTTCCGAGCCCATCGAATTCCTGTTTCTGTTTGTCGCACCGGTACTCTATCTGTTCCATGTCTTTATGACCGGCGCCGCGCTCTTTGTGGTGGCCATGTGTGGCGTCACCATCGGCAATACCGATGGCAGTGCACTCGACCTGCTTATTTTCGGCATCATGCAGGGCTGGCAAACCAAGTGGTATCTGATTATTCCCATTGGCCTTGTCTGGTCTGCCATCTATTTCACCGTCTTCTACTGGTACATCAAGAAATATGACATCAAGACCCCCGGCAGGGATGAGGTCGATGATATCCAGATTGCGAAACACGACCCGGCCGTGATCCTGAGTGCCCTCGGTGGCAAGGAGAATATCATCAGCCTGGACAACTGCGTCACACGGCTAAGACTGGTGGTACACGACATGGGCAAGCTGCAGGAGAAGATCCTGAAACAGGCTGGCGCTCTCTCCGTCGTCAAGATCGACGAGCACAGCGTGCAGGTCATCATTGGCGCTCAGGTTCAAACCGTGAAGGATAATCTCGATGCTCTCCTGTAAAGATCGGGAGGCCCTGCGCCTCCCAACCCCTTCTGCCGACTTGCAGCCCTCCCGTTTCGACGAGTTGGCAGATCGCATCAGCGACAAATGTCGCAAGTGGGATATGAAAGTGATCGAGAGCCGCTTTGGCCCTGTTCCTGCCGACAGCATTCCCATGTGGATTGCCGATATGGATTTCAAATCACCGCCGGCTGTAGCTCGCAAGTTCAGCGAAATCATCAGCTGGGGCACCTTCAGCTACACCCACTGCATCGATGATTTCTACGAGGCGGTCATCAACTTCCAGGCCCGCCACCACAAGGTCGCAGTGGAGCGGGAGTGGATCACCCTCTCCTATGGCACCGTCTCTACCCTGCACTACACGGTGCAGGCATTCTGCCAGCCGGGTGACAGCATCATCATGAACACCCCTGTCTATGATCCCTTTGCCAAGGCGGCCGAAAGGCAGGGGGTCAAGGTTGTCGCCAACCCGTTAGCCCTGAGCAAGGGGCGATACCGGATCGATCTGGCGAAGCTGGAGGAGCAAATCATTGGCCACAAGCCCAAAATCTACTTCCTCTGCTCGCCCCACAACCCGTCGGGTAGGATCTGGAGTCAGGCCGAACTGACAGCCGTTGCCGACATCTGCCTGCGCCATCAGGTGTTGATGATGGTCGATGAAGTGCATGCCGAGCACATCATCCATGGCGATTTCGTCTCCTTTCTGGCGCTGGAGGAGCGTTACCGCAACAACATGATGCTGATGAGTTCTCCCAACAAGGCATTCAATCTGGGTGGATTGAAAACCTCCTACAGCATCATTCCAAATCCGCAGGTCAGAAGCCGGTTCAGAGCGCGCCTTGAGCAGAACTCCATCACTTCTCCCAATGTGTTCGGGCTCTGGGGCATTATCACCGCCTATAACGAGTGCGATGAGTGGCTGGCCGAATTGAATCTCTATCTGAGAGAGAACTACACCCTGCTGGCGCGCTACTTCAGGGAGAACCTGCCCGATTTCCAAGTCATGCCGATGGATGCCTCCTATCTGGTCTGGGTCAATACCAAAGGGAGCGGAATGAGCGCGAGCGAGGTGACCCACAGGTGGGCAGTCGAAGCGGGGGTCATCATCGAAGATGGCTCCCACTACGTCAGCGATGGCGAAGAATATGTGCGGATCAACATAGGCACCTCCCGCCAACTGCTCGGCGAGGCGCTGCAGCGTCTGGGAAAATGGGCACAGCAGCAGGCCTGACGGCTGTCGATATTCCCATCGGCAGAAACAACAAAAGGGACGCTATGGCGTCCCTTTTGTTTCATATGGCCACTGTGCGTTGCCAGTGCCCGAACCATCAGATCCCCTGACGGGCTTCCTGCATCAGCAGGCGCATATCGCTCACGGCCTTGGCCAAGCCGTCGAAGGCGGCACGGCCGATGATGGCGTGGCCGATGTTGAGCTCATAGAGCTCGGGGATAGCAGCGATAGCCTTGACGTTGTGGTAGTGCAGGCCGTGGCCGGCATTGACCTTGAGCCCCTTGCCAGCGGCATAGGAGGCACCGGCGGCAATGCGCTTGAACTCGGCGTTGCGCTCGGCATCGGTAGTTGCATCGGCGTAACGACCGGTATGGATCTCTATAAAGGGGGCGCCACTCTCGGCAGCCGCATCAATCTGGATGGGATCGGCATCGATAAAGAGCGAAACCTGCGCCCCCACCGCGGAGAGGCGGGCAACGGCGTCAGTCACCTTGTCCAGCTGACCGGCCACATCCAGACCGCCCTCTGTGGTCACCTCGGTGCGCTTTTCCGGCACCAGACAGACGAAGTGGGGTTTGATGCGGCAGGCGATGCCGATCATCTCTTCGGTCACCGCCATCTCCAGGTTCATTCTGGTCTGGATAGTTTGGCGCAGAATCTCCACATCGCGGTCGGTGATATGGCGACGATCTTCACGCAGATGCACGGTAATTCCATCGGCCCCGGCCTGCTCGGCCACGAAGGCGGCCTGTACCGGATCCGGATACTGGGTGCCACGGGCGTTGCGCAGGGTGGCGATATGGTCGATGTTCACACCCAGATAGATTTCACTCATTGAGAACTCCTTGAAAGGCTTCATCTGTTGACTGCGCGGTCAGCGAATCACACCGCGCCAATATCCGTATGTCTGTAATCTGTGTCAGCCTTGCATACTGGCTTTGCGTTTTAAAAACAGCTCCCGGCTCTTTAGCTGGCGCTTGCCCAGATAGGGTTGCAGTGCCAATCGGCTGAAACGTTTGGCCGCCTGCAGCAAGGGAGGGGTATCGAAACGTCCCTCGGCAAAGGCGAGCAGGTGGGCACCGAGAAACAGGGTACGGGGATCCGGCGCTCGCTCGCAAGCAACAAAGCCCAATTCACGCTCGAAGCCATAGAGCAAGGTCGGCTCGATGGGCGACTCGTCGTCCGCCGTGTATTCGAAATCCACCGCATAGCCGAGCGCCTGCAACAGCAGGAACTCGAAGCGACGCAGCGGCAGCTCCGGCGTCTCGCCGTCGGCCAGCGCCATGATGGCACGAGCATAGGCATCAAACACTTCGGGGAACGGGGTGTGCGCTTCCAGCAGGTAGTAGACCAACTCGTTGAGATAGAGGCCGTAGAAGAGGCGATCGCCACCGAGACGCAGGGAGTGATCCGGGCATTCGACCTGGGTGAGGTTCTTGAGATCACCCTTGCCGCGCCAGGCGATGGTGAGCAGGGTAAAGGGTTGCAGCAGCCCCTTGAGAGGGGAGCGTGGCCCGCGAGAACCGCGAGCCACCAGAGTAAATCGGCCACTATCCTGGGTGAAGACCTCGACCAGCTGGCTGGTCTCCCGATAGGGACGACTGTGGATGACGAAAGCCGGGGTCAGCAATCAGTCGTCACCATACCCGAGGCTGCGCAGGGCGCGCTCATCGTCAGCCCAACCGGATTTGACCTTGACCCACAGCTCGAGGTGCACCTTGTTCTGGAACAGACGTTCCATATCGAGGCGCGCTTCGGTGCCGATGGTCTTGATCTTCTCGCCTTTGTTACCAATGACCATCTTCTTCTGGCCATCGCGCTCGACCAGAATGAGGCCGTGGATGTGATAGAGGCCGTTCTCTTCCACCTTGAAGCGCTCGATCTCCACGGTCACCGAGTAGGGCAGCTCCTCACCGGTGAAGCGCATCAGCTTCTCGCGGATGATTTCGGAGGCCATAAAGCGGGAGGAGCGGTCGGTCACGTAATCTTCCGGGAAGAAGTGGACGTTTTCCGGCAGCAGATCCTTGGCCCACTCGCGGATCTTCTCCACGTTGGTGCCCTTTTCGGCACTGATGGGCAGAATATGGGCGAAGTTCATCTGTTGGCCCAGCCACTCGAGGTGGGGCAGCAGATCTTCTTTCTCTTTGACGTTGTCAATCTTGTTGACCGCAAGCACCACAGGGCACTTGAGATTGCGCAGCTTGCCCAGCACCATCTCGTCGTCTTTGGTCCAGTGGGTACCGTCGACCATGAACACCACCATGGCCACATCACCCAGCGAACTGGTGGCGGCACGGTTCATCAGACGGTTGATGGCCCGTTTCTCTTCAATGTGCAGACCCGGGGTATCTACATAGATGGTCTGGTAGTTATCCTCGGTGTCGATCCCCAAAATCCGGTGACGGGTGGTCTGGGGCTTCTTCGAGGTGATGCTGACCTTCTGGCCAAGCAGCTTGTTGAGCAGGGTGGACTTGCCCACATTCGGGCGGCCCACGATGGCGACAAAGCCGCAGTAGGTGGTATCTGTCATGACAGTTTTTCCAATGCTTGCTGCGCCGCGGCCTGTTCGGCCTTGCGACGGCTGGTGCCGACCCCGACGAGGGGACCATCCAGACCTTCCACGTCACACTGGACGGTGAACTCCTGGTTGTGGGCCTCGCCCTTGACGTTGGTCACAGTGTAGGTCGGCAGGGATTTGCGGCTTCCCTGCAAAATTTCTTGCAGACGGGTCTTGGGATCTTTCTGCTCGATGCCCGGCTTGATCTCTTCCAGGCGGCTGGCATACCAGCTCAGCAGCAGTGTCCGCACCGTCTCAAGATTGGTATCCAGATAGACGGCACCGATCACCGCCTCGACCGTGTCGGCCAGAATGGATTCGCGGCGAAAACCGCCGCTCTTGAGTTCGCCGGGACCCAGGATCAGGTGATCCCCGAGGTCAAACTCCCGGCCCAGTTCGGCCAGGGTCTTCTCGCGCACCAGGGTGGCGCGCATCCGGCTGAGATCCCCTTCCGCCGCTTGCGGGAAACGGTGGAAGAGATCGTCGGCAATCACCAGACTCAAAATCGAGTCACCCAGAAATTCCAGTCGTTCATTGTGACGGGAGCCGGCGCTGCGGTGAGTCAGCGCCCGGGTCAGTAGTTCCAGATCCGCAAAGACATGCCCGAGACGGGACTGCAGTCTGTTCATCTTGATATTCATTTACTTGATTCCGCCAATGCGGTTGAAGCGCACACCTGTCGGTACCCAACTTGGCAGCAGGGAGCCCTCTTCGCGCTCGAATTCAAAACTTATCCAGATAGCGACCGCCTTGCCGACCAGATTCTGTTCGGGCACAAAGCCCCAGAAGCGGCTGTCTGTGCTGTTGTCGCGGTTGTCGCCCATCACGAAATACTGGCCTTCCGGTACCACCCACTCATCGGGGTAGGTGCCGGGCTGGCGATAGTAACGGCCAACCATGTCGGGCATCAGCGGATTGCGCAGGGTCTCGTGGGAGACATCACCCAACTGCTCAGTATAGCGGTCAAGGGGGATCCCCATCTGGGTAAATTCGCCTCTTTGTTCAAACTTGACGTCGAGCTTCTTGAAGCCCGGGCACGTTTTCCCTTCCTGCTCTTCGCACTTGGGCCGGATCATCAGCTCCTTGTTGCGATAGATAATCCGATCACCCGGCATGCCGACCACCCGCTTGATGTAGTCAACGCGCGGTTCAAGGGGATACTTGAATACCACCACGTCGCCGCGCTTGGGCTCGCCAGTCTCGAGAAACTTGGTGTTGGTCACCGGGTCCCGCAGACCATAGGCAAATTTTTCCACCAGGATGAAGTCGCCCACCAGCAGGGTGGGCATCATGGAACCTGACGGGATCTGGAACGGTTCAAAAATGAACGAACGCAGGATCAGCACAAAGGTGATGACCGGGAAGACCCCGGCGGTCTGCTCAATCCAGACCGGCACGGGGGCCACCTTGGCCAAAGTCTTCTCATCCAGGTGGGCACCGCCATGGGCACGAGCCACGGCAATCTTGGCGGCGCGCTGCTTGGACCAAATCATCTTGTCCAGACACCAGATAACACCGGTGATCGCGCAGACCACCACCAGGATCAGGGAAAACGTGCTTGCCATCTATTAATCCTTTCCGACGTGGAGAATCGCGAGGAAGGCTTCCTGCGGCACGTCGACACGGCCGAGGGACTTCATCCGCTTCTTACCTTCTTTCTGCTTGTTCAGCAGTTTCTTCTTACGACTCACGTCACCACCGTAGCACTTGGCGGTTACGTCTTTACGCAGAGCCTTGACGGTGCTGCGAGCAATGATCTGGTTGCCGATGGCCGCCTGAATGGCGATATCGAACATCTGACGCGGGATCAGCTCACGCATCTTCTCCACCACCTGACGACCGCGATACTGGGCGTTGTCCTTGTGGGTGATGATAGCCAGGGCATCGACGCGCTCACCGTTGATCATGATATCCAGACGGACCATGTCGGAGGTTTCGAAACGCTTGAAGCCGTAGTCCAGCGAGGCGTAACCGCGGCTGGTGGATTTCAGACGGTCGAAGAAGTCGAGCACCACTTCCGCCATCGGGATTTCATAGGTCAGTGCCACCTGCTTGCCGTGATAGACCATGTTGGTCTGCACGCCACGCTTCTCGATACAGAGGGTGATCACGTTGCCCATGTACTCCTGCGGCAGCAGGATGTGGCACTCGGCGATCGGCTCGCGCATCTCCTTGATGCTGGTGATGGCAGGCATCTGGGCCGGGCTGTCGATGTGGATAGTAGAACCGTCGGTCAGCTCGATCTCGTAGACTACGGTCGGCGCCGTGGTGATCAGATCCAGATCGTATTCACGCTCCAGACGCTCCTGAATGATCTCCATGTGCAGCATGCCGAGGAAGCCGCAACGGAAGCCGAAGCCCAGTGCAGTAGAGCTCTCTGGTTCGAAGAACAGGGAGGCATCGTTCAGGGAGAGCTTGTCGAGGGCGTCACGGAACGACTCGTAGTCATCGCTGGAGATAGGGAACAGACCCGCATAAACCTGCGGCTTCACCTTCTTGAAGCCGGCCAGCGCCTTGTCGGCACCGTTCTTGGCCTGAGTCAGGGTATCGCCCACCGGCGCGCCGTGGATGTCCTTGATGCCGCAGACAACCCAACCTACCTCGCCGCAACCCAGCCCCTGGGTATCCACCTGCTTGGGCGTGAAGATACCGATACGATCGACACCCCACACCTGACCGGTGCTCATCACCTTGATCTTGTCGTTCTTCTTCAAAGAACCGTTCTTGATCCGCACCAGAGAGACAACGCCCAGATAGGAGTCGAACCAGGAGTCGATGATCAGCGCCTGCAGCGGGGCATCCGGGTCACCTTCCGGTGCCGGGATCTTGGCAACGATCTCTTCCAGCACCAGGTCAACACCCAGACCGGTCTTGGCGGAGCAGCGCACCGCATCGACCGCGTCGATACCGACGATGTCTTCGATCTCCTCGGCAACTCGCTCGGGTTCCGCGGCCGGCAGGTCAATCTTGTTCAGCACCGGCACCACTTCCAGATCCATTTCCATGGCGGTATAGCAGTTGGCCAGAGTCTGTGCCTCAACCCCCTGGCCGGCATCCACCACCAGCAGCGCCCCTTCACAGGCCGCCAAAGAGCGGGAGACCTCGTAGGAGAAATCCACGTGGCCCGGGGTGTCGATAAAGTTCAGCTGGTAGGTGTTACCGTCTTGTGCCTGGTAGTTCAGGGTCACACTCTGTGCTTTGATGGTAATGCCGCGCTCGCGCTCCAGATCCATGGAGTCAAGCACCTGAGCCTGCATCTCGCGGTCGGACAAGCCACCGCAAGTCTGGATCAGACGGTCCGACAGGGTCGATTTACCGTGGTCGATGTGCGCAATAATCGAAAAGTTACGAATGTGTTTCATCGAGCAAGAGTCACTCAAAATTAGTTAAGGTCAGTTATGGAGGCGCGATTTTACTGGATAACCCGGCTGACGGCCATTCTTTAGTCGCCAGCGCCAGTGAAATAGCGCCTGTTCAGTCAGGGGAGGATGCGGACAGGGACGACCACGCCGAGCATCTGCGGGCCGTAGCGCCCCTGATCCAGGCGGTTGGAAAAGTAACGAACCAGTAAAAAGCCCAGCACGCCTCCCAGCAGGCAGCAGAGAATGGTAATCCCCTCCCCGCCCGAGAGCAGCGGCGCCAGCCAGAGCTGCCCCAGCAAGGCGCCGGCCAACAGACAGAAAAGCGGCAGCACATAGACCAGCGCCGCCCCGCGCAGCAGACTCTCCTGCGGGATACCTAGCCTCACTTGCTGGCCAACCCGCACCTCGGCGGTCAGCCTGACTCGCAAGCGGGGAGCTTTCAGGGGAAACGCCTTGGCCACGGTGCCGGTACCGCAGTTGGATTGCTGCTGACAACCACTGCAGGCGGAGCGACGCTCGCACTCCACCCAGGCATGGTCACCCTCAATGGCCACCACGGTCGCCAACTCTTCACTCATCTCATTCACGGCAACACCTCGGGTTCACACAATCAGGGGATCTGACCACGACTCGCCACGCTCGGCAAGCGGGGGACAACCCCGCAGCCCCCGTTACTGCACCGCTTCGTTGCGGGCCAGCGGCTGGACTGACTCGGCGATGCGCTTGGCGGTTTCGGCAGGCACCTCCCCGACCACGGTGATCTCGACCCCCACCTCGTTGACATAGCTCACCAGCGAGGTCGCCCCCTGGCGGATCAGCTGCTGGCGCACCGCCTGCTTGGGATCGACCCGGGAGACATAGACCGAGAGATCCACCAGCCCATCGGAGAGCATCATGTAATCCACCGGCATACTGGTGGTCACCAGCTGGTGCCGGTCTTGCGACAGCACCTTGAAGCCATCGGGCAACCAGGTGATCTGCCAGTTCAACTGCTGTTGCGGCGCCGGGTAGGCATCCTCCAGCGCTAGCGCCGGGGGCTGCTTGCTGTTGGCCAGCTTCACCAGCCAGGGGGCCGGTTTGCTCTGCAGATCCAGCTCGACACCGAGCACCTGCTCCACCAGATTGCCTTCCCGCTCGACCATGTCGATCCGCAGCAGCAAGTGGCTCTGCTCATCAATCCAGAGCACGAAACCATATTTGTCGGCCTCTTTAGGCACCAGCCTTACCACCTGCGCCACCACACCGGCAACCCGGCTGCGGCCGGCCAGCACAGGATCATAGCTCTCCAGCACCTGTGCCAGCGGCATCTTCACCAGGGTCGACCAGATGCCGGGGAAGCGGGCATCCTTCAGGGTGTAGGGATCGTGGCTGTTTTCAAAGAAGGTGTATTCGTTCTGGCGCTGGAGATACTCGATCGCCTTGCCGTCGAGGTAACTGAGGTGGGCCACTTCCTTGCCGTTGATCACGGCATGGCTGATCCGGATCGGTTCAAGACGCCCCTGACGGGCCTTGACCATGGACAACTCGAAATTCTGTTGCTGCACGGCACTCTGCATCTGCTGCAACAAGGCCTCGGCCGACTTATCGTCGGCCGAGGCCTTGGCACTAATCAGCAGGAGAGATGCCAGCAAAATACGGCTGGACTGGCGCACGTTTGTATCCCTGACAATTCGTTATTGTTGGATCTGTCTGTCTTGCAACAGGCGCTGCTGCAACTGGTGGTCACGCAAGAAGGCGTTAATCCGCTCCCGCTGCTCCTGCATCTGCTGTTCGGTCAGCCCTTGCTGACGGGCACGGGCGCCATCCTGTTGCGGATAGTGAACACTCACCGGCGCCGCACTGCCACCGATTGGAATGGTATTGAGCACCGGATTGGCCGGAACGCCATCCTGTCCCTGATACTGCTGCACCCCGAAGATAACGGCAGCGGCCACGGATGCCGCAATGGCATATTGACCCAGTTGCTGACCGACACGGCGGAACAACGGAACCACATTGGCATCTGTCTTGACCGGCGCAACGGCAGGTTGCAGCACGGGAGCCGTCTCGACCGGCTTGGGTGCCAGTATGGTAGGCTCATCCTCCAGCGCAGCCATGATGCTGTCACTGAGATCCAATTGCAGATTGACCGGCAGGTCACCCCGCATGGCATCGCCGATCAGGTGGTAACGACCCCAGGTATCTTGCAAGTCGGAGTCCATCTCCAGCTCGTTCAGTACCTCTGCGTCACTCAGGTCACCATCCATCAGGGCAGAGATTTGCTCTTTATTTGCCATAAGTTAACCCGTCTTTCCCCAGTTAATTCTCGATCAGAGGTTGCAGCTTTTTATCGATTGCTTCCCTCGCCCGGAAGATACGGGATCTGACCGTACCCACTGGGCAATCCATGATTTCGGCAATCTCTTCGTAGCTCAGCCCTTCCAGTTCGCGAAGGGTGATAGCTGTCCTCAGGTCTTCCGGCAATGCCTCTATGGCTGAAAACACGGTGCGTTTGATCTCGTCAGTCAGCGCCAGGTTTTCGGGAGTTGAGACCTCTTGCAAGGCTTCACCACCACCATAAGACTCCGCTTCGTCAGCCTCCACATCACTGCTGGGCGGCCTGCGCCCCTGGGAGGTGAGATAATTCTTCGCCGTGTTCACGGCAATTCGGTACAACCAGGTGTAAAAAGCACTTTCGCCACGGAATGTCGGCAATGCACGGTAGGCTTTTATAAAGGCCTCTTGCGCCACATCGGGCACGTCACCGGGATTGTTGACATACCTGGCAACCAGGTTGACCACCTTATGCTGGTATTTTTTTACCAACAGGTTGAAAGCTGCTTTATCGCCGCGCTGGACCCGTTCAACCAGCTGTTCGTCCAGTAGATTCTGGTCGCTCATCAGAGCCGTAAAACCCCCATCAGGTTATCGTTTTTCTTTTCCGGCCCTTCCTAAGCGCACAAGTTCAGACAGGGAGAATCAGAGAAAGTTCGCTTCAATTGAAAAAAATGTGATGCAGGCTGCATCCTCGCCCTCGCTTGGGCTACCATGGTGCCAGTTCTTAATCCAGGCCAATGATACTTATGAAAGCAAGTGTTGAATACCTTTGCGATGTACTGATCATTGGCAGCGGTGCCGCTGGTTTGTCCCTCGCGTTGCGATTGGCAGACCACGCCAAAGTCCTGGTTCTGAGCAAGGGGCCCATCAGTGAAGGGGCCACTTTCTATGCGCAAGGAGGCATCGCTGCCGTTTTCGACGAAACCGACAGCATCGAATCCCACGTGAGCGACACGCTCAACGCGGGCGCCGGGTTGTGTGACCCGGCAGTGGTCGAGTTCACCGCTCGCCACGCCCGCGAGTCCATCCAGTGGCTCATTCAGCAAGGGGTCCCCTTCGATCAGGAGGAGAACGCCGACGGTGAATCCCAATACCACCTCACCCGCGAAGGGGGCCACAGCCATCGCCGCATCTTCCACGCGGCGGATGCCACCGGCAAAGCGGTGCAACTCACCCTGATCGATCAGGTGCGCGCTCACCCCAATATCCAGCTGATGGAGCGCTTCAACGCGGTCGACCTCATCACCACCCGCAAGCTCAACCTGCCGGGCAACAAGGTGCTGGGGGCCTACGTCTGGAACCGCAACGCCGAGCAAGTCGAGGTGATCCGTGCCCGTTTCGTGGCACTGGCCACCGGCGGCGCCTCCAAGGTCTACCAGTACACCTCCAACCCGGATGTAAGCTCTGGCGATGGTATCGCCATGGCATGGCGGGCCGGCTGCCGGGTGGCGAACCTGGAGTTCAACCAGTTCCACCCCACCAGCCTGTTCCACCCGGACGACCCCAACTTCCTGCTGACCGAAGCGTTGCGTGGCGAGGGGGCCTATCTGCGCCGCCCGGACGGCAGCCGCTTTATGCCGGAGTTTGACGAGCGGGCCGAGCTGGCGCCACGGGATATCGTCGCCCGCGCCATCGACCACGAGATGAAGCGGCTCGGGGCGGATTGCATGTATCTGGATATCAGCCACAAACCGGCCGATTTCATCATCAAGCACTTCCCGACCATTTATGAGCGCTGCCTCGCGGTCGGCATCGATATCACCAAGGAGCCGATGCCCATCGTGCCGGCCGCCCACTACACCTGTGGCGGCGTGATGATCGACAACAACGGCCAGACCGACATCCCCGGCCTCTATGCCATCGGCGAAGTGACCTACACCGGTCTGCACGGCGCCAACCGCATGGCATCCAACTCCCTGCTGGAATGCGTGGTCTATGCCCATCAGGCGGGGGCCGATATTCTGGCCAAGCTGCCGATGAGCGTGGAGCCGCCGCGCCTGCCGGTGTGGGACGAGAGCAAGGTGGAAGATTCCGACGAACTGGTGGTGATCCAGCACAACTGGCACGAGCTGCGGTTGATGATGTGGGATTACGTGGGGATAGTGCGTACCAACAAACGCCTGGCCCGCGCCAAGCGCCGCATCGACCTGCTCAAGCAGGAGGTGCAGGAGTACTACGCCAACTTCCGTGTCTCCAACAACCTGCTGGAGCTGCGCAACCTGCTGCAGGTGGCCGAGCTTATCGTCAACTGCGCCCTGCAGCGCAAGGAGTCTCGCGGCCTGCACTACAACCTGGATCATCCGGATATGCTGCCGGACTCCAAACCGACCGTGCTGACCCCGGAGCGGGATTAATCCCCCTTCCCGCAAAGCGTTGCACCAATCAGTGACCCCGCCCCGGCGGGGTCACTTGTTTTCAACCGCTTTTCAGCCACAAAAAGAGCGCCGCCAGCCACATTGCAGCAGCTTATCGCGATAAATCAGCACATGGTTATCACGGGAAGCAGGCGTCAGCGCCGAGACGGCAGAAAGTGGATGGCTCGCGCCAGCAGGCGGTAATGTTCGGGGGGAAGGGCGTCGGAGAAGAGCCACAGTTGCCGTGGCGACACAGCTCCACTCTCTTGCGGCTCGGGACAAAGCGCTAGCCTGAGCACGCCGGGCAGAATGCGGCTTTTCTTGTCGAGCTGATAGCGGCGACCTTGCCACTGCAACCACTGACCATCCCAGACAAGCTCGAACGGGGGCTCGGCGAGCGCACGCCAGCTCAGCCAGAGCGCCACCAGCCAGACGGGCAGCAACAGCGCCCACTGCCAACCGGCAATCAGGCCAGCCACCGGCCAGAGCAGCAACAAAAAGAGGGCCACCAGCAAACATTGCTGATGGCGGGAGGGGTGAACCGTCATGATCACCCGCTCCACGGTATTACCCCTGGCGGTCGTGGCGCGCCTGATTGCGCTCCAGGATCATCGGGATCATGGCGGCAAATGCGGGATCGGCAGGTACACCATGACCCATGCACCATTTGAACAGATCCGGATCGTCGCTCGCCAGCAGGCGGATAAAGGTCTGCTGATCGGCTTCGCTCAGGGAGTCGAACTCGTGTTCGAAAAAGGGCATAAAGATCACATCCAGCTCGAGCATACCGCGACGGCAGGCCCACTTCAGGCGGGATTTTTCAACTGGGCTCAACATGGCACTCTCCTTACAAAGACCGGGGGATGGTACCAGCTGGATTTTCCGGCTGACAAACATTAGTTACGTCTTTACCATGCAGCTCACATACTTTCTCTCTGGAATACCATCGTGAGCCTGCAACCACCTGTTTTTCCTGCCGAGCCGACCCGCTTCCCCCTGACCAAGCTGGCCATCACCCGTATCAGCGGCCAGGATCGCGCCAAATATCTGCAAGGTCAGGTCACCTGTGATGTCAACGCCCTGCAACCGGGGCAACAGACCCCGGGCGGCCACTGTGATCCCAAGGGCAAGCTGTGGAGCAATTTCCGCCTGCTCTGCCTCGACGACAGTCTGCTGCTACTGACCAGCCCTTCAGTGTTGGAACGTCAGTTGCCGGAGCTGAAGAAATTTGCCGTCTTCTCCAAGGTCGAGATCGCCGCAGACGAACGCCACACCACCGGCCTGGCTGGCAAGGGTACAGATGCGTGGGTCACCGCGCAGTTTGGTCTGGAGCAGAGCGGTTTGGTCGCTGGCGGCATGGCGGTGAAGATCGAACAGGATCGCTGGCTGCTGGTGAGCAGTGAGCAAGCCGACGCCCTTCCGCAAGGTGACGAGTCACTCTGGTGGGGGCTCGAGATCAAGGCGGGCCTGCCACACATGGAAGCGGTGCATCAGGGGGAGTTCATCCCGCAGATGCTCAACCTGCAGGCACTGGACGGCATCAGCTTCAACAAGGGCTGCTACATGGGGCAAGAGACGGTGGCCCGCGCCAAGTATCGCGGCGCCAACAACCGCGCCCTGTTCCTGCTGGCGGGCACTACCGGCGAGCAGGTCGCCAGCGGCGATACCCTGGAGATCCAGCTCGGTGACAACTGGCGCCGTAGCGGCATGGTGCTCAACGCCTGGCAACAGGCCGGGCAGGTGTGGCTCACCGCCGTACTGCCGAAAGATACCGAGGCTGACGCCCTATTCCGCCTCAAGCAGGACGCAGGCTCCCGCCTCACCCTGCAACCCCTGCCTTACGCCCTGACCGAGTAAGGTCGGCTAGCGAGGCACGCGCGCCAGCAGTGCCTCCTTCAGCCAGCGCCCCGCCTGCCCCAGCGGGCGGGCGCGATGCCACTGCAACTCCAGCGCCAGCGCGTGGCTGGCGATAAAGTCCGGCTCCAGCACCACCACTTCGCCGCGAGCCAACGGCTGATGCAGCAGAAATTCCGGGATGGCGGACCAGCCAAGGCCCCGCTTGACCAGCTCCAGCACCCCGAGATCCCCCTCGACCCACCACACCTGAGCCGAGATGCGAAAACGCTGACGCTCGCTCCCTTCCCGTCGGCCGGTCACCATCAGCTGACGTGCCCCCTGCAGATCGACCTCCCGCAGCGGCTGCTTGCGGGCCAGCGGATGATCCGGTGACACCACCAGCGGCATGGTCACTTCCCCCAGTGAACGGGCGACTATCTCCCGCTGGGGATGCACCTTCTGATAGCTGATGCCGAGCTGGGCCCGGCCGGTCACCAGCATCTCGGTCACATCCTCCATCAGCGGGAAGAGCAGCTCCAGCTCCACGGTCGGGTAACGAGTGGCGAACTCCTCCAGCAGGGTGCCGAGCCAGGGGAGGTGGGAGTCATCATCGATGGCCAGGGTGAGGCGCGTCTCCACCCCGGCCGCCAGCTCCCCGGCAATGGATTGCAACCGTTCACTCTGCGCCAGCAGGATCCCCGCCTCCTGCACCATGCGGGCCCCCGCCTCCGTCAGCTGCGGATAGCGGCCGCTGCGGTCAAACAGGGTGAGCGCCAGATCGATCTCCAGATTGGCGATGGCGCTGCTCACCACCGACTGCGCCTTGCCCAGCTTGCGGGCGGCAGCGGAAAAAGAGCCGGTTTCGGCGGCCGCCAGCAAGATCCTCAGTTGTTCCAGTGATGGCGTCATCTTATGGCCCTCCGGCAAGCTCTCTCATCCATCTATTTTAGCGATGGATACCAACATGAATCTATCGCTAAATATCTATAGATTAACCTGCAATTCGTGAATGAACCTGATTGAGAGAGTGACTTATGCGTACCCGTAACGATCGCCTGCGCCATGCCATTGGCTTTGAATTTATTGGCCTGCTGATTGCCGCCCCGCTGGCCAGCTGGGTTACCGGGGTAGGGCTCAGCCATATGGGCCCGCTGGCACTGTTCTTCTCGGTGCTGGCCACCGTCTGGAACTACATCTACAACATCGGGGTCGACAAGCTGCTGCTCAAATATCAGGGCCATACCCACAAAACCCTGTGGCAACGGGTGCTGCATACCTTTGGCTTTGAGGGCGGTCTGCTGATCGTCGCGCTGCCGGTCATGTCCTGGTGGCTGAGCGTCAGCATGCTGGAGGCGCTGGTGCTGGATCTGGGCTTCGTCGTCTTCTACCTGATCTATGCCTTCGTCTACAACTGGGGTTATGACAAGGTGTTCCCCATCCCCCGCGAAGTGCCGCACGGCATGCCACAAGAGGCCCGCTAAGGCACGAATCAGTTGGATTGAAACCGAGAAGTGAAGGGCAACAAGGAAAGACTACAGAAGAAACGACACGGCCCCATCATGGCAGACATGATGGGGCCGAAAGAGGGATCAGCGCTGGCAGGCCGGCTGATTCAGAGGTAAGGATTCAGGCCTGCCCGTCGCTCAAGCCTGGGCCTTGAGCTCTTCGCCGCTCTCGTCGGCAGCGACAGCCTCTTCAGGCTGGGCCTGGGCGGCCTGTAGTGCTTCCAGCTCGCTCTGATAATCGCTCAGGATCTGCTGGGCAACCGCCATATCTCCCTTGTGTTTGCGCTCGAACAGATGGTGCTGCACCACGCCGTTGAGATACTCCACTGTAATGGGCTGCTCCAGGGTGGCCATCAGCTCCTCTTTCTCCAGCTCGGCATTGATTTCATCGGCGGTCGTGCGCAGCAGCCCGGCCAATTGAACCAACATGCGGCGCTCACCTTCGCGCAGCAGGCTCAACATGCGGTTTCTCTGCTGCTCATTCTGTTGGGTCATACATTTCCTTACGTCAATTGGGAACAAGCCCGCTCATTCTGCCCTGTCCCCATGACAGCGTCTATCTCATGCCCCCCACAAATTTTTGGCGCTGGCTCACAAATGGCTACAGATGCTATTTGAAGCGCCTCTGGGGTATAGTAGCCGCTGATTTTCAGGCGCTTTTTTCACCTTCATCCGCATAAAGGGATGAGACGGCAAGGGCGCCTGCCCGGTTTACCCCAACGAGGTGAAGATCCGCTTTATGACCGACGCCATTGTGGTGCTCTGCACCTGCCCAGATCAAACCAGTGCCGACCTTCTCTGCGAACAGCTGCTGAACCAGCGGCTGGCCGCCTGCATCAATCAACTGCCGGGCATTACCTCCGTCTATCGTTGGCAAGGCAAGGTGGAGCGCGCCACCGAGATCCAGCTCATCATCAAATCCCGCCAGCCACTCTTTGCCGAGTTGCAGGCATGTATTCAAGCCAATCACCCTTATGAGGTGCCCGAGCTGCTGGCCCTGCCGGTAAGTGCCGGACTACCTGCCTATCTCGACTGGCTCAATGGGGAGACCTCATGACGCTCACCCGCTTGCTCTCCCCCCTGTTGCTGCTCTGTGCCCTGCTGATGGCAACGGTGGGCAGCTCCCCTGCCCGCGCCAGCGGCGCCGATCTGCTCAGCTCGCTGGGCATTGAGGCCAATGCCAAACCCAAATTTTTGCAGGTCGATGAGGCCTTTCAGATCGAGAGCGAACAGCGTGGCGATCAGCTGCTGCTGACCCTCCATATCGCCGACGATTACTACCTCTATCGCCACAGCCTGCGCTTCAAGGGAAACAACCTCACCTTCAGCGAGCCGACCCTGCCGGAAGGCACCGAGCACGAGGATGACTTCTTCGGCAAGACCCGGGTCTACTACCAGCAGGTGAGCATCGCGGTGCCGCTAAAGGAGGTGGGGGAAAATGCCACCCTGCGGGTGCGCTATCAGGGCTGTACCGACGGCCTCTGCTACCCGCCGACCGACAAGCTGATCGATGTAGCCCCGCTGGTCACGGCAACCACAGCGTCCACTGCTGAAACGGCACAAAGCGTCGCACCGGTTAGCCAGCAGGATCAGCTGGCCGCCGCCCTCGGCAGCCAGGGTTTCTGGCTCAGCATCGTCGCCTTCTTCGCCCTGGGATTGGGGCTCGCCTTCACCCCCTGCGTCTTCCCCATGTACCCAATCCTGACCGGCATCATCGCCGGTGCCGGCCATCGCCTCTCCACCGGCCGCGCCTTCCTGCTCTCCCTGGTCTATGTGCAGGGGATGGCGGTCACCTACACATTGCTGGGGCTGGTAGTGGCCTCGGCAGGTCTTAAATTCCAGGCGGCGCTGCAACACCCCTATGTGCTGATCGGTTTATCAGTGATGTTCGTGCTGCTGGCCCTCTCCATGTTCGGCCTCTACACCCTGCAGTTGCCGAGCAGCTTGCAAACCCGCCTCTCCGGCCTCTCCAACCGCCAGCAGGGCGGCTCGGTAGTCGGGGTCGCTATCATGGGGATGATCTCCGGGCTGGTCTGCTCCCCCTGCACCACGGCGCCGCTCTCGGGGGCGCTGATCTACGTGGCCCAGAGCGGCGATCTCTGGCTCGGCGGGGCGGCGCTCTATGCGCTGTCACTGGGGATGGGTCTGCCGCTGCTGCTGCTCGGCACCTCGGGTGGCAAGCTGCTGCCAAAAGCGGGCGCCTGGATGGATGTGATTAAGCAGCTGTTTGGCTTTGCCCTGCTGGCAGTGCCCATCCTGCTGCTGTCACGGCTCTGGAGCGATCAGATTGCTACTCTCGCCTGGCTCGGCTGGGGGCTGCTGCTGTGCGGCTATCTCTATCACCACAACCAGCACCAGCCCCACTCGGTGGCCAAGAGCGTACGCGGCTTCGTGCTGTTACTGGCGATGATCAGCGCCGTGGTAGTGGGCAAGGATCTGCTGCAACCAGCCACCCCTGCTGCCGTCACGGCGGATGCCGGTCAAACGGCACCGCAGTTTATCCGCATCAAGACGCTGGATGATCTCAAGGTGCAGCTGGCCGCCGCCCGCGGCAAGCCGGTGCTGCTCGACCTCTACGCCGACTGGTGCGTCGCCTGCAAGGAGTTCGAGCACAAGACCTTCAGCGACCCGGCAGTGCGCGAGCGTTTCAGCCAGATGATGCTGCTGCAGGCGGATGTCACCGCCAACGACGATGCTGATGTCGAGCTGCTCAACACCCTCAATGTGCTGGGACTGCCGACCCTCATCTTCTTCGACCGCGAGGGCAAGGAGCTGACAGGGCAGCGGGTTACCGGTTTTATGGGGCCTATCTCCTTTGCCAAACATCTCGAGATGGTAAGTGATGCACACTGAGTTGCGTCGTCTGCAGACAAGCGATGCACCTGCCTTGCAGCGGCTGTTCGAGCAGGCCCCCTCCTATCAGGCGGCGGTGAGCAATGACCCTCTCTCTGCACAGGCAGGAGAAGAGGAGCTTGTCGCCTGCCCATCCGGCCTGCCTCTCTCCGACAAACATCTCATCGGCCGCTGGGAGCAGGGAGAACTCACCGCTGTCATTGATCTGCTGCGCGGCTACCCCAATCCAGACACCGCCTATCTGGGTCTGTTACTGGTGGGGGAACCCTGGCAAGGGAGTGGCCGTGGTCAGTCGCTCTATCTTCACGCCTGCACGCTGGCAAGCTCATGGGGGGCTACCCGGCTTCGCCTGTCAGTGATTGCCAGCAATGAGAGTGCTCTATCCTTCTGGCTGCGCAGAGGGTTCACCGAGTGCTATCGCCGCGAGGTGGCTGGTTATCGGGCCGAGGCCATCGTGCTGGAACGTTCACTGGAACCGTGAGCCGAGGTTTGCCGCCGCGCATTCGCGTGGCACAATCGCCCCTCTCGTTTTGCACTTGTCCGGAGTTTTGATGAAAAAGTGGTTCATCCCCCTGCTAGCCCTCTGGCTTTATGGCTGCAGTGCAGGGCCCGGTGAAGAGGATATCCGCCAGCAGGTCACCGCCAAGCTGCTGGCCGAGACAGACGCCAACCTGTTCGATATCAGCGACTTCACCATCCTCGGCAAGGAGGAGCGGATGGAGGGGGTCTATCTGGTCAAGGTGAGTTACCAGCTTCACTTCAAGCAGGGGCTCGATCAGTTGCAGGTGTTGCACGACGAGGACCTGGTCTACGACCGGGTTGGCCCCTTCCAGCAGGAGATGGGGCTGATGGAGCTCGAGCGCAAATATGGCGAGTTCGAGGCGGGCCAGGTGCTGCCACAAGAGGCCGAGGTGTGGATGATGAAGGACGAACAGGGATGGCGGCTGGCGGAACCGGCCCAATAAAGGGCTGCCCGCCCCTTACGCACTGCAACGACTCTCCTGCCGTTGCCAACCAGCTCAAACCTGGGTATCGACCCGATACCCTTTTCGCTCGGCAGGTTCGCTCGGCAGCTTGCTGGACAACCCTGAGAGCACCTCCTTGAGGGTGACCCTACTCTCTGCCGCACCACTGCTCTCCAGCAGCTTGGTCAGCTGGCTCTGCAAGGGGTTGACCGCTTCACGCTCGGCTCCTTGCTCGCTCTCTTTTCCCTGTCCACCCTGTTGATCCAGCGTCTCCAGCAGGCGCTCCAGATCCCGCTTGAGCGGGTTTTCGCTGCTGTCATCGATGGCGAGTTTGCGCTGTTCCTGCTCTTGCCGCTGTTGTTGCTGCAATGCCAGCTGTTGCTCCTGCTGCTGTTGCAGGGAGCCCATCATGGTGTTGATGAACGCTTCCAGCGAATCTCTGATTGAGATGCTGCTCCCGCTGCTATCCGCCCCTTTCGGCGACAACCCGAGCTCATCCAGCACGGCGCCAAGGTCGCGCACCAGGCTGTCACTGCCCGTTGATGGTGAGGTTGCAGCCCTCTCTTGTGCCTGCACAGCGGGAGAACCCTGCCGTTGCGCCAGCGGGGTGAGCCCGCCTGACGCGACCACATTTATCTCCATCTTGGCCCTCCTCTCCCCGTCCTCGGCCCTTTCTCGGCAAATATTCCGGCAATCTGACAACCCCTTGCCCCTTGGCAGATAACCGCTCTCACACCTAAAAGATAGCGCCAATCGGACGAGATTGGCGCGAATGCATCTTTTGGTCTATCGGGCGGAACGATAGTGCTAACCCGCTATAAACAAGGGCTGGCAAGGGGGCTTAGTTCAGCCATCACTGCACAGGCTGACAATGGGGGTCAGAAGATATCCTTCATCCGGTGCCACAGCATACCCAGTGCCAACAGCGGGGAGCGCAGCGCCGGGCCGCCGGGGAAGGTAATATGGGGCACGCTGGCAAAGAGATCGAAACCCCGGCTCTCGCCGCGGATCGCCTCGGCTACCAGCTTGCCCGCCATGTGGGTGGCATTGAGGCCGTGCCCCGAGTAGGCCTGGGCATAGAGCACGTTGGGGTGAGCCTTCAAGCGGCCAATCTGCGGCAGCCGGTTGGCGCCAATCCCGATCATCCCGCCCCACTGAAACTCGATGGCGGTGCCAGCCAGCTCGGGGAATACCCGCAGCAGCTTGGGCAACATGAAGGCCTTGATGTCGCGGGGATCCCTTCCCGAGTAGTTGCAGGCCCCGCCAAACAGCAGACGACCATCGGCGGAGAGACGGTAGTAGTCGAGCGCCACGTTCTGATCGCACACCGCCATGTTTTGCGGCAGCAAGCGCTGGCGCAAGCGGCGATCGAGCACCTCGGTGGCGAGGATGTAGGAACCTGCCGGCAGCACCCATCCGCCCAGCTCCGGATTGAGGTCATTGAGATAGGCGTTGCAGCCGATCACCAGATAATCGGCAGTGACCCGGCCATGAGCCGTGGTCACCTCGACCTGCTTGCCGTAATCGATATGGGTCACTCTGGAGTGTTCAAACAGGGAGACCCCGAGGCTGGCGGCGGCGCGCGCCTCGCCGAGCGCCAGATTGAGGGGATGGAGATGGCCGGAGCCCATGTCGATAAGGCCGCCGATATAGCGATCCGATCCCACCACGCTATGGATATCTTCCCGTGGAACCAGCTTGAATTCATGCTCATAGCCGAGGCTCGCCAGATGCGCGAGATCCTCTTCGAAACCAGCCAGATGGCGCTGACGGGTCGCGAGGTCGCAGTAGCCCCAGGTAAGATCGCAGTCGATATTGAAGCGCTCGACCCGCTCGCGTACCAGTTGCACCGCCTCCAGCCCCATCAGGTCGAGCTCGCGCACCCCCTCCTCACCAATCCAGCGGGCAAACTGGCTGGTATCGTGGCCGATACCGCGAATAAGCTGACCACCGTTGCGCCCGGAGGCGCCCCAGCCGATACGGTTGGCCTCTAGCAAGGCGACCTTGTACCCGGCATCCGCCAGGTTGATGGCGGTATTGAGGCCGGTAAAACCGCCGCCGATGATGCAGACATCCGCTTTCAGCTCGGCCTCGAGTTCCGGCCACTGTTGCGAGTCGTTGCGGGTGGCCGCGTAGTAGGAGGCGACATGCTCCTGATATCCGTTGTGCTTTCCTGCCTGCATACTCAGCATCCTGCTTTAGTTGCAACTTTTTAGTTATTTATAATTTGATTGTATTTCTTGACGCCAGTAGAGGCATACACTGCACATTCATCCGAAGATAATGTGACAAGATTCTTAGATTCTCTTTTTTTAACTTCATTCATAATTTCCTGCAAACGGTCGATATCCCCTTTTTCTTGGTTATACCCAATCAAAAAACAAAGTTCTGCATCCGTCATTTTCGCAGGTTCCTCCAATTGCAGTGCACTGCAACCTGTTAAATTTATGATTACGCAAAAAAACAATAACTTGTTGGCTCTCATATTATTTACCCATTATGTAACTGTGAAATTAACAACCAATGTTACTTAACCCTGTACTCGACAACTAGCACACATTGATCACAGAAATGCAAAAGGCGCCCCGAAGGGCGCCTTTTCATGCAATCAAGGTGCTGTAACGAATTACAGTACGTCGATGGCGTTCAGGTCGGAGAAAGCCTGTTCCAGACGCTTGATCATGGAAGTCTGACCTTCACGCAGCCATACGCGCGGATCGTAGTACTTCTTGTTCGGCTTGTCGGCGCCTTCCGGGTTGCCCAGCTGGCCTTGCAGGTAAGCTTCGTTCTTCTTGTAGAAGTTCAGCAGACCTTCCCAGGTTGCCCACTGGGTGTCGGTGTCGATGTTCATCTTCACTACGCCGTAGGAGATGGACTCGCGGATCTCTTCCAGAGTGGAACCTGAACCACCGTGGAATACGAAGTCCAGAGACTTGGCTGGAACGCCAAACTTCTCGGAAACGTACTTCTGGGAAGCGTCCAGGATTGACGGGGTCAGCTTGACGTTACCCGGCTTGTATACACCGTGTACGTTACCGAAGGAGGCAGCGATGGTGAAACGCGGGCTGATCTTGGACAGACGCTCGTAAGCGTAAGCAACATCTTCCGGCTGGGTGTACAGAGCGGACTGATCCATGTGGCTGTTGTCGACGCCGTCTTCTTCGCCACCGGTGCAACCCAGTTCCAGCTCCAGAGTCATGTTCATCTTGGCCATGCGGGTCAGGTACTCGCAGCAGATGTCGATGTTCTCTTCCAGAGACTCTTCGGACAGATCCAGCATGTGGGAGGAGAACAGCGGCTTGCCGGTTTCAGCAAAGTGCTTCTCGCCCGCTTCCAGCAGACCGTCGATCCACGGCAGCAGCTTCTTGGCAGCGTGGTCGGTGTGCAGGATTACCGGCACGCCGTAGGCTTCGGCAACAGCGTGAACGTGCTTGGCACCAGAGATGGCACCCAGGATGGCAGCTTTCTGACCTTCCAGCTTCAGACCCTTACCGGCAGTGAACACGGCACCACCGTTGGAGAACTGAACGATAACCGGCGCTTTAACCTTGGCGGCAGCTTCCAGTACGGCGTTCACGGAGTCGGTACCAACGCAGTTTACGGCCGGCAGAGCAAAGCCGTTCTCTTTAGCGATGGCGAACACTTTCTGAACGTCATCACCAGTGATCACGCCGGGTTTTACGAAGTCGAAAATTTTCTTAGACATGTTTAATCGTCCTGTCTCGTATGCCGTTAATAAAAAATGGGGGGTTCATCATGAACCGGCACAGCGGGCACATGATAAACGAAACGGGAGGCTTTTGCCCCCCGTTCCGGGTCAATTAGGCTTTGGCGCGCTGTTCCAGAATCGCAACAGCCGGCAGAACCTTGCCTTCTACGAACTCCAGGAAGGCACCGCCGCCAGTGGAGATGTAGGAGACTTTGTCAGCGATGCCGAACTTGTCGATGGCAGCCAGGGTGTCGCCACCGCCAGCGATGGAGAAGGCCGGGGATTCAGCGATGGCGCGAGCGATCACTTCGGTACCCTTGGCGAACTGGTCGAACTCGAACACGCCGACCGGGCCGTTCCACAGGATGGTCTTGGCGTTCATGATGATGTCGGCCAGGGCCTTGGCAGAATCCGGGCCGATGTCGAAGATCATGTCGCCGTCGGTCACATCGTTAACAGACTTGATGGTGGCCGGAGTGGACTCGGAGAACTCGGTGCCTACAACCACGTCGGTGGTCACCGGGATGTTGGTTTCGGCAGCCAGCTTCTTGGCGGTGTCGATCAGGTCGTGCTCGCACAGGGACTTGCCGACGTTGTGACCGGCAGCAGCGATGAAGGTGTTGGCGATGCCACCACCGACAACCAGCTGGTCAGCGATCTTGGAGAGGGATTCCAGAACGGTCAGCTTGGTGGAGACCTTGGAGCCGCCAACGATGGCAACCATCGGGCGCTCGGGCTTCAGCATGGCTTTGCCCAGAGCTTCCAGCTCACCCGCCAGCAGCGGACCAGCACAAGCGACCGGAGCGAACTGGGCAACACCGTAGGTGGAACCTTCGGCGCGGTGAGCAGTACCGAACGCATCCATTACAAAGACGTCACACAGGGCGGCGTATTTTTTGGCCAGCTCTTCGGTGTTCTTCTTCTCGCCTTTGTTGAAGCGGCAGTTTTCCAGCACAACCAGCTCACCGGCAGCGACTTCTACGCCATCCAGGTAATCCTTGGCCAGGCGAACCGGGCAGGACAGAGCGTCTTTCAGATAGTTGACAACCGGAGCCAGGGAGAATTCTTCGTTGTATTCACCCTCGGTCGGACGACCCAGGTGGGAGGTGATCATCAGCTTGGCGCCCTTTTCCAGAGCCAGCTTGATGGTCGGCAGAGTCGCAACGATACGTGCATCGGAGGTGACCTTGCCGTCTTTTACCGGTACGTTCAGGTCAGCACGGATCAGAACGCGTTTACCCGCCAGATCCAGGTCAGTCATCTTGATAACAGACATATTCAGTCCTCTATATTTTCCAGGTAATGTTAAAAACAGTAACCTTGTCCCCGGGGCAGGCTCAGCCTGCGGCCATCATGGCCCGGGTGGTATCCAGCATCCGGTTTGCGAAGCCCCATTCGTTATCGCACCACATCAACATCTTGACGAGGTTGGCATCGCTCACCCGGGTCTGGGTACCATCAATGATGCAGGAGTGTGCATCATGATTGAAGTCTACGGAGACCAGAGGTTCTTCCGTGTAATCCAGAATACCGTGTAATGTACCTCTGGATGCCCGTTGCAGGGCTTGATTTACGTCAGTAACTGTCACTTTTTTACGAACAGTAATACTGAGATCCATCGCTGTTACATTGATGGTCGGCACCCGCACCGCGATCGCCTCAAACTTGCCGGCGAAGTGGGGCAGGATACGCTCCAGCCCCTTTGCCAGCTTGGTGTCCACCGGAATGATGGACTGACTGGCAGCGCGGGTTCGGCGCAAGTCACTGTGGTAGGCATCGATGACTTGCTGATCGTGCATGGCCGAATGAATTGTCGTAATAGTACCACAATTTATCTCGAATTCTCGATGCAATGTTTCAATCACCGGCACCACGCAGTTGGTGGTACAGGAGGCGTTGGAGACGATCCGCTCCGCTCCGGTGAGGGTATGATGGTTGACCCCGTAGACCACGGTGGCATCCACATCCGCATCCGCCGGATGGGAGAAGAGCACCTTGCCCGCCCCCGCCGCCAGATGCAGCTCGGCATCGGCCCGCGAGCCAAACACCCCGGTGCAATCGAGCACCACATCCACCCCCAGCGCCCGCCACGGCAAGTTCGATGGATCCCGCTCGGCAAACAGGGAGATGAGATCCTCCCCCACCAGCATGCTGTTGCCCGCCAGTTGCACCGGATGGTGGAAGCGACCGTGACTGGTATCGAACCGGGTCAGGTGCACCATGGCCTCGGGGGCCGCCAGCTCGTTGATGGCGACGATCTTGATGGTCTTGTCGCGCCCGCTTTCATAGAGGGCTCGCAACACGTTGCGACCGATCCGCCCGTAACCATTGATGGCAATCTTGATCATCGAGAATCCGTTTCCTTGAACCAGCAACAGGGCGGCATATCGGCCGCCTGGAAGCCCCGGCTACGACAGCAGGGCCTCCTTGAATTCACCGCGGGCCAGCAGTGCCGCCCCGAATACCCCGGCACTGTCGCCAAGGGCTGGAGCAATAATGGGGGCACTGAAACGGGGATTAAAGAGGAAGGGCAAAATAGTCTGCCGTCCGGCGCTGTAAAGGCTCTGCACATTGCCCACCCCGCCACCGATGACGATCACATCCGGGTCGAGAATGTTGACTACATTGGCCAGCGCCTGACCAAACAGCAGGTGCAGCCGGTCGATGGTGAGCTTGGCGATGTGATCGTGGGCGGTGGCAGCCGCGATTTGGGCGAGCGAGAGGTGGCGCTTGGCCTTCGCCTCGTACCAGGCCTCCAGCGCCGGACCGCTGATCAGGGTCTCGACGCAGCCACGCTTGCCGCAGTAGCACTCGGGGCCATCAGGGGAGAGCACGTTGTGGCCCCACTCACCGGCGATGCCGTGGTGGCCGTTGAGGATCTGGCCGTTGATGACGATGCCGGAGCCGACCCCGGTGCCCATGATGATGCCGAACACCACTTTCGCATCGGGATGGTGCTGGCGCACTGCACCGAGATGAGTTTCTGCCAGCGCGAAGCAGTTGGCGTCGTTGGCGATCAGCACCGGCACGCCCAGTTTGCGCTCCAGATCCTCCTTGAACGGCTTGCCGTTGAGCTCGGTGGTGTTGCAGTTCTTCATCAGGCCGGTCTGTGGATCCCGCGCGCCGGGGGTGCCCATGCCGATGACGGCCGGGCGCTGGCCAATCTTCTCGGCGCACTCAGCTACCAGCTTGGCGATCTGGCCGATCATATGGTCATAACCGCCCGCTCGCTCGGTGGGGATGCGGTGGCGCAGCAGCACCTCGTCGCCATCCAGCACCACGCATTCACACTTGGTACCGCCAAGATCGATCCCCCAATCCAGTGACTTGCTGCTCATCTTGCCTCCTGCTCGGCCGCCACGCGCTCGTCGTCGCAGCGCCATTTTTTAATGTAAAACGGGGCCTGACGGCCCCGGATATCAAACAAACTATTCTTCTCTCGCCCCGGCCTTAGCGACCGTGGTACTGGGCAGAGAGCTCGTGTACCGCGTTGACGAACACGCCGGCGTGTTCCGGGTTCACATCCTGATGGATGCCGTGGCCGAGGTTGAATACATGGCCATTGCCGTGACCGAAACCGGCCAGAATGGAGGCTACCTCTTCACGAATGCGAGCGGGAGTGGCGTAGAGCATGGAGGGATCCATGTTGCCCTGCAGCGCCACCTTGTCGCCGACCCGGCGCTTGGCATCGGCGATGTCGGTGGTCCAGTCCAGACCCAGCGCATCGCAACCGGTGGCGGCGATCTGCTCCAGCCACTGACCGCCGTTCTTGGTGAACAGGGTGACCGGCACGCGGCGACCGTCGTGCTCGCGGATCAGACCATCGACGATCTTGTGCATGTACTGCAGGGAGAAGTCGCGATAATCGCGCGGGGTAAGCACGCCACCCCAAGTATCAAACACCATGACGGATTGGGCACCCGCCTTGATCTGGGCGTTGAGATAGGCAATCACGCTGTCGGCCAGCTTGTCGAGCAGCAGGTGCAGGGTTTGCGGCTCGGCGTACATCATCTGCTTGATCTTGGTGAACGCCTTGGAGCTGCCCCCCTCCACCATGTAGGTAGCCAGGGTCCAGGGGCTGCCGGAGAAGCCAATGAGCGGCACTTCGCCCTTCAGCTCGCGGCGGATGGTGCGCACCGCATTCATCACGTAGCCCAGCTCATCTTCCGGATCCGGAATAGGCAGCGCCTGCACATCGGCCATGGAGGTGATCGGACGCTCGAAGCGCGGGCCTTCACCCTGCTCGAAGTAGAGACCGAGCCCCATGGCATCGGGCACGGTGAGGATGTCGGAGAAGAGGATGGCGGCATCGAGCGGGTAACGGCGCAGCGGCTGCAGGGTGACTTCACAGGCTAGCTCGGCATTGCGGCACAGAGACATGAAATCCCCCGCCTGGGCGCGAGTCGCCTTGTATTCCGGCAGATAACGGCCAGCCTGGCGCATCATCCATACCGGGGTCATATCCACGTCCTGACGCAGCAGGGCGCGCAGGTATCGATCGTTCTTCAGCTCTTTCATCCCAGTTCCTGAGTTCGTATCACGCATAAAATGGCGGCCATAATACCACTTTGCCCACCGGAGCGGACTGCCCAAAACGTGGCAAATAGGCGCGCGGTTGCAAAGATGTGAAGGGGCGCAAACCAGAGCGCCCCGTTTTTAAAATGAAGTGCAAAAAGGTTGGCGAAAAGATAAGCGCTTCGTTACCCCTCGCCCGCCAGCGAACGCTCGATCAGCCGCCGGGCGATGGTGCCGTGGGGCGGCAAACGCGGCAAGCGGTCGGCGGTAAAGAAATCGGCAGCCACCAGTTCGTCATCCTGCACCCGGATTTCGCCGCTCTCGTAGTCGGCGGTAAAGCCCATCATCAGGCTGTGGGGGAAGGGCCAGGGCTGGCTCGCCACATAGCGCACATTGCGCACCCGGATGCCGCTCTCCTCGAACACCTCCCGCGCCACGCACTGCTCGAGATTTTCCCCCGCCTCCACAAAGCCGGCCAGCACGGTATACATGGGATCATCCGCCTGATAGTGACGGCGATGGGCCGCTAGCAGGATCTCCGGCCCCTTGCGCACCGCCACGATAATGCAGGGTGAAATGCGCGGATAGGCCGTGTGGCCGTGGTGGCACACCTGCGCCCACTCCCCCGACTTCGGGGTCATGGGGGCGCCGCACTCGCCGCAGAAACGGTGGGTGCGGCGGAAGGTAACGAGCTGCCAGGCGCGGCCGGCGAGACGAAACCCCTCTTCATCCCCCGCCACCATCAACTGGCGCAGAGGGCTCATAGCGCTCGTGTCGGCCTCATCACCCAGATCGAGCAGATAGCAGGGCAGCCCCTGCCACTCGTCAAAACGCTCGAAAGGGGCGTCAGCCAGCGCTGCGGGCAGGCACGCTTTACTGCCCTGTGGCACCTCTCCCTGCTGATCGAGCAGTACCAGATGATCGCCCCCCAGCACGAACCAGCGGGCTTGTTCGGTTAATGACATCAGATAAACACTCTCGTTAAAACAAAACCCAAGCCACGGCTGGCCGACCAAGGGGCAAACGCCGCACGAATGGCTCCCATCTTACGACCAGCACGGGTCGCTGACGACCCCGCTGTGGCCGATTGTCCCATTCGTAAAAAACGGATGGCGCAAATTAAAGAGGCCGCCCGAAGGCGGCCCGCTGTTATCCGGTATCCCGTATCCGGCCTCTATCGACGCGGATCAGGCATCGCCCATCGCCAGCAGGGAGGCGTTGCCGCCCACAGCCGTGGTGTTGATGGTACGGGTCTTCTCGGTAACAAACCGCCCGAGATAGTGAGGGCCACCCGCCTTGGGGCCGGTGCCGGAGAGCCCCTGGCCGCCGAACGGCTGCACCCCGACCATGGCGCCGATCTGGTTGCGGTTGATGTAGACGTTGCCGACGTTGATGCGGCTCGCCAGCTCCTCGGCGTGAGATTCGTTGCGGCTGTGGATCCCGAGCGTCAGGCCGTAACCGGTGCCGTTGATGTCGCTGATCACCTTGTCCAGATCCCGGATTGCGTAGCGCACCACGTGCAGGATGGGGCCGAACTGCTCCTTGGCCAGCTCGCGGATGGAGCCAATCTCCAGTGCGGTCGGCTGGACAAAGTGCCCTTCCATGGTCGCTGCAGGCATCGGCGCCTGGGCAATCAGGCGAGCGCGCGGCACCATGTAGGCGAGGTGAGCATCGAGACCGGCCTTGGCATCGGCATCGATCACCGGGCCGACGTCGGTATTGTGCTCGGCCGGGTTGCCCACTTTCAGCTCCTGCATGGCGCCGGTGAGGATCTCCAGTACCCGTTCGGCGATCTCCTCCTGCAGGTAGAGCACCCGCAGGGCCGAACAGCGCTGACCGGCGCTCTGGAAAGCGGCGCTCACCACGTCGCGCACCACCTGCTCCGGCAGGGCGGTGGAGTCGACGATCATGGCGTTCTGGCCGCCGGTCTCGGCGATGAGTGGCAGGATGGCGCCATCGCGCTGGGCCAGGGTCATGTTAATGAGCTTGGCGGTCTCGGTGGAGCCGGTGAAGCAGACGCCGCCAATGCGCGGATCGGCTGTCAACTTGGCACCAACGGTGGCACCGTCACCGGGCAGCAGTTGAAGCACGTCGCCCGGAATACCTGCCTGATGGGCCAGAGTCACCGCCAGATGGGCGATAAGGCCGGTCTGCTCGGCAGGCTTGGCGATGACGGTGTTGCCGGTGGCCAGCGCAGCTGCGATTTGGCCGAGGAAAATCGCCAGCGGGAAGTTCCACGGGCTGATGCAGACAAACACCCCGCGTCCCTGCAGGAACAGCTCGTTCTGCTCGCCGGTGTAACCGGGCAGCAGGGTCGCCTGCCCCATCAGGCTGCGCGCTTGCACCGCGTAGTAGCGGCAGAAATCGACCGCTTCACGCACCTCGTCGATGCCATCTTGCAGCAGCTTGCCCGCCTCGCGGGTACAGAGGGAGACAAACTGCTCGCGGTTCGCTTCCAGCAGATCCGCCAGCTTCTCCAGCGCGGCAGCACGCTCGCTCACCGGGGTTTCACGCCAGCGCGGGAAGGCAGCGTGGGCAGATGCCAAGGCCTGCTCCACCGCCTGCTCGTCGGCCCAGTGGAGCTTGCCGACGGTGAAGCTCACATCCTGCGGGCTCAGCACGGTGCGTGCCTCACTGCGCTTGAGGGTCTCACCATCGACGATGGGCCCTGCCAGCCACTGCTTGCTCTCCAGCTCTTTCAAGCGGGCGAAGAAGGGGCGCTGGATGGAGAGGATGTTCATGTTGACGCCGCTGGAGTTCTTGCGGTCGCTGAAGAGGTTCACCGGCTGCGGAATGCGGTCGTTGGCAAAGCCGGAGTAGCGCTTGAGGGTGCGCAGCGGGTGCTCGGCCAGTGAATCCACCGGGGTATTGGGATCCACCAGCTTGTGAACGAAGGAGGTGTTTGCCCCGTTCTCCAGCAGGCGGCGCACCAGATAGGGCAGCAGATCCTTGTGGGCGCCGACCGGCGCATAGATGCGGCAGTGCAGGCCGGGATTGTCGTTCAGCACCGCGTTGTGCAGCTCCTCCCCCATACCGTGCAGACGCTGGAACTCGAACTGGCGATCACCAGCCATCTCCAGAATGCTGACCACGGTATTGGCGTTGTGGGTGGCGAACTGTGGAGCGATAAAGCCGCGAGTCGGCTCGCTCAGCAGGTAGCGGGCGCAGGCGAGGTAGGAGATATCGGTGCCCGCCTTGCGGGTAAAGAGCGGGTAACCGGGCAGGCCCGCCTGCTGGGCATATTTCAGTTCGCTGTCCCAGTAAGCGCCTTTTACCAAGCGAACCGGAATGAGGTCACCCTGCTCGCGGGCCAGCGCGGTGAGCCAGCAGAGTACCGGCAGGGCGCGCTTGGAGTAGGCCTGCACTACCATGCCGAGCTTGCCCCAGCCACGGTTGGCGTCGGAGCGGTAGAGCTGCTCAAACAGATCCAGCGACAGCTCGAGGCGGTCCATCTCCTCGGCATCGATGCTGATGGCCACATCCTTGTCGCGGGCCAGACGCACCAGCCCCACCAGCCGCTCGCACATCTCGCCGAGCACCCGCTCGCGGTTGGCCACGTCATAGCGTGGATGGAGCGCCGAGAGCTTGATGGAGATGGAAGGGGCCGGGCCGCCGTCGCTGATCCGCTCGTTGCCCACCGCCTCGATGGCGTTGCGGTAATCGGTCAGATACTTGTCGGCATCCTGCATAGTCAGCGCCGATTCGCCCAGCATGTCGTAGGTGTGGGTGTAGCCCAGTTCGCGGGATTTGCGGCTCGCCTTGAGCGCCTCCTTCATGTCGCGCCCCAGCACGAACTGCTTGCCCATGATCTTCATGGCGGCATACATGGCAGAGCGCACCACCGGCTCCCCCAGCTTGTTGACCATGCGCCCCAGCAGGTTGGCCGGGTTGCCGTCCAGCTTTTTGTCGAGCTTGATGATCTTGCCGGTCAGCATCAGCCCCCAGGTGGAGGCGTTGACCAGAGTAGAGTCGCTCTTGCGGAAATGGGATGACCAGTTGGCGCCGGAGAGCTTGTCCTTGATCAGGGCGTCGGCGGTCTCGGCATCGGGAATGCGCAGCAGCGCCTCGGCCAGACACATCAGGATGATCCCCTCCTGGGTATCGAGGCTGTACTCCTGCAGGAAGGCGTCGATACCGTCACCGGAGCCGCTCTCCTTGCGCACCTTGGTCACCAGAGTACGGGCACGCTGGGTCACCTGCTCCAGCGAGGCGCCATCCCCCGGCAACATGGCCGACAGTTCGGCCAGATAGGCATTTTCATCCACCACGTAGTTCTGGGTGATGGCTTCGCGCAGGGCGGCCAGATCAGAGGGGATATAGTCAGCGGCAAGCACTTGAGTAGCTTTGAACATATGGGGTCTTCCTGTACGCCCTAGGGCTGATATCGACAAAGGCGGACGCGCCGCCGAAACGCCGATAATGTATACAATGTTGCACCCTATATGAAATGAATTTGTTGCCACTCTTTAACAAAGATCGCTCATTCCCCCCATGAACTCCCTTTTGAAGCCAATACGCCAGCAAGCGTGAGGGTCATCTGACTTCATTTTGTATACGATCTGCCGCTGCTCTATCGCAAAGCAGCCACGCATTCCGCCCAATACCGGATGTCTCCAATGTGCCCAAAAAAAGAAGGGCCGCCACGGCGACCCTTCTCAGCAATTCATTCAGCCAGAGGCTGTCAGTTCATCCAGCGATCGCCACGGCTGCGACGACGGGGCAGCATCGGCAGCAGGATGCCGAGCAGGATCCCCACCCCCACCATGGCACCACCACGGATAAACCAGTCCATCTGCATGTCGTGCTCCTGGTTGTCGTAGCTCTGGGTCAGGGCATCATTCTGCTCTTTGAGATTGCTCATCTCCTCACCCTGACTGACCAGCTGGGCCTTGAGGGCGGCGATCTCCTTGCTCTGGGCAGCGATCTGACCATCCTTCTCGGTGAAGCGTTTCTCGTTGTCGCCGTTAAGGTTCTGCAGGCGATCTTTAAGCTCATCGCGCTCTTTTTCCACCTGGGGCAGACGCTCGCGCAGGCTGATCTGGCTCTGCAGTTCGCTGTTCTTGATCCACCCCTCGCGGCCACGACCGTCCACCACCTGGGTGAAACCGGCCTCGCTGTTCACCGCCTTTACCTCCAGCGGTTCACCAGCCTTGACGCTGCCAAGGATCCGGTACTGGGTACCCGGGCCATTGTGGATATAGGTAAAGATGTTGTCTGAAACATAACGGGTATCGGCCAGTGCCTGTTGGGCACACAAGCAGATCAAAATCCCGAGAAGGGCGCGCATGGTCGATCGATTCTCTTTTTCAGGTTTGGACAAGAGGTTGAATGTTAAGCCGCCAGCAGGTTAAAGGACAAGCAAAGAAAAAGCACCTCCCCCGGATTAAAGAGCGCAGAGTTGCGAGTCACCTCGCAACTTGCCCGTCTGCGGTCTCACTTGTTTTTCAGCTCCTGCACCTCGCTGCGCAGGGCACGGATCTCCCGCAGCAGCTCCTCTTGCTGGTTGTTGTAGTGATGACGCCACTTGTCGGTCTCGCCATCCCCCTTGTTGGGCTGCAAAAACAGGCTGGCCATAAAACCGCTGATGGCACCGAACAGACCCACTCCAAACAGGATCAGCAGGCTGGCGACAAACCGCCCCTCCTCGGTCTTGGGCACCAGATCCCCGTAACCGACTGTCGAGAGGGTCACCAGCGTCCACCAGAACGCGTCGTAAGGTGTCTCAATCTGGCTGCCGGGCTGGCCTGACTCAATCCAGTACATGACGCCGGAACCCACCCCCAGCAGCAGGAAGAAGAGGAACAAGATGCCGGAGAGGGTGGTCTCGTTGCGCTCGCGACGGAACATGGCCCAGAGATCCGGGTGCTCCTTGAACAGCTGATAGACCCGCCACAACTGGATCAACCGCGCCCAGCGCAGTTGCTCCGCCATCGGCAGGCTACCCGGCAGATAGATCCAGTTGGCCTTGAAATAGGCCTTGCGATCAGAGGCCCGGATCCAACCATAAGCAAAGTGCGCGAGGAAGAAGTAGCAGATCAGACTGTCGAGGTCATAGAAGAGCTGCAGGGTCTGTGGTGTCAGGCTCTCATGGCCCCACCAGCGGGCCGTCACCAGCACAACCGAGATAATCGACAGAAATGCCATCAGCAGATCCATCGCCCGCAGATGAGTTAAGTGATGTCGCATACATTTTCCAACTTTAAGCACAGTGCAAATTAATAAAAGAGAAGATAATGCCGATAGTCCTGAGGGCAAAGGAAAAAACGGCTTTTAAAAGGAGAATGACAATGCAGCTGAACCTGCTGGAGAAAAGAATGAGCAACATCCGGTTGGTACCCAAAGTGGTGCTGCTGATGGTGTTCAGTACCCTCCTGCTACTGACAAAACTCTGGTTTGACGCCAACAATCTGGAAGCGACCCTGCTCAGCGAAGGGCTCGATCCCGCCAAGGCGGATGCGATCTCCAATCGCCTGCTCTGGACCGGCCTGATGGAGACCGCCATCATGGGGCTGCTGTTCGTGATCCTGCTGCTCACCGGCTCACGCCTGATGGTCAAGCAGGTGCACTATCTGGTGGGCCTGCTGGAGCGCTTCGCCAAGCGGGACCTCAGCCACAAGGTACTGCTCAAGTCTCGTGACGAATTCGGTGACATCGCCAAGGCGGTCTCACACTCGCAGGAGAACCTCAAAGAGGTGTTTGGCAACCAGCGCGCCGCCTGCAAGGAGCTCAACGACATCGCCTCCCAGGTGACCCTTTGCATGGAAGAGGCCAACGAAGCGATCAACGAAGAGTTCACCCAGATCGAACAGCTGGCCAGCGCCATGAGCCAGATGGTCGGCGCCATTCGCGAAGTGGCCGCCCATGCGGATCAGGCCTCTCACGCCACCGCCGAAACCAGCCAGCTGGCGGAAGAGGGGAGCCGCTGCGTCGCCGATACCGTCAGCACCATCGACACCCTCTCCGGCAACATCCAACGCTCCGCCACCGTGGTCAACGAGGTGGAGCAGGGGGTCGAGCGCATTGGCTCTGTGGTCGACACCATTCGTGGCATCTCGGAGCAGACCAACCTGCTGGCACTTAACGCGGCAATCGAAGCGGCTCGCGCCGGTGAAGCGGGTCGTGGCTTTGCCGTGGTGGCCTCCGAAGTGCGCGAGCTGGCCAACCGGGCTCAGGCCGCCACCGTCGAGATCCAGAAGATGATCGAACAGCTGCAGGGCAATGCCCATCAGGCTGGCGAGCTGATGGCCCAAAGCGTACAGCAGGCCGACAAGGGGGTGGAACAGGTGACCCAGGCCGGTACCCAGCTCGCCACCATAGTGCAGCGGGTACAGGGTGTCGCCGACATGAACCGCCACATCGCCGCCGCCTCCGAGCAACAGAGCTCGGTCGCCGAAGAGATGCGCGGCAATCTGGAGCAGGTCAAGCAGATCGCCGAAGGCTCCGTCGTGGTGCTGCGCGAGCTGCAAGAGGCCTCCGAGCTGGTCGAGCAGCACAGCAAGGAGCTCGACAGCCAGATCCAATCCTTCAAGCTGGCGTGACCACAGCGAATAGACAGAAAGGCCCTGCGGGGCCTTTCTTCATATCCCCACCAGCAACCCATTTTCCTTGCCGGATCATGCTTCTCGCCCCTGCGCTGTGACGCGGGGGCCTGACAGTGCTAGATTGGCAGCCACCATTTTGAACCGGCAGCGTTGTTAACCCCGTGTCGTTAACCCGCTGTCGTGAACCACAAGGACGGCAACCGTGGCCCAGCACTCTCCCTCTTTCTCCGCCCTCTCCCCCCTGCTGCAAGAACAGGCCGAACGCCAATGGCAGCGGCTGATCGAACTGGCCCCCGACTATGGCAACCAGCCCGAGCCCGTTCGCCAGACCCTGCTGACCCTGCTCGGTCTCTCCGATTTTGTCGCCGACTCCCTTTTCAAACAGCCGGCGTTGCTGACCGAACTGCTCGCCTCCGGTGATCTGGATCAGGCCGAACGCTGGCCCGCCTACCAGCGCGATCTGACCGCCCTGCTCGCCGAGGTGAGTGATGAAGAGGCGCTCAAGCGTATCCTGCGCCAGTTCCGCCGCAGCCGCATGCTGGTGATCGCTTGGCGCGAGCTGCTGGGCCATGCGGCGGTGGAAGAGAGCTTTATCCACCTCACCAAACTGGCGGATGCCCTTATCTGCTCCGCTCGCGACTGGCTCTACGCCAAACAGTGTGGCGAGCTGGGCACCCCGATGGACGGCAATGGCAACCCGCAACCGCTGCTTATCCTCGGCATGGGCAAGCTGGGAGGTGGCGAGCTGAACTTCTCCTCGGATATCGACCTTATCTTCACCTTCCCCGAGAACGGCTACACGGTTGGCGGGCGGCGCGAGCTCGCCAACCAGCAATTTTTCATCAAGCTGGGCCAGCGCATCATCAACGCCCTCCACCAGCCCACCCAGGATGGTCAGGTGTTCCGGGTCGATATGCGCTTACGCCCCTTTGGCGATGCGGGGCCGCTCGCCATCTCCTTTGCCGCCATGGAGGATTACTACCAGCATCACGGCCGCAACTGGGAGCGCTACGCCATGGTCAAAGCGCGGGTACTGGGGCCCCAGTGCGAGCACGCGGTGGAGCTGGCCGAGATGCTGCGCCCCTTTGTGTTTCGCCGCTATATCGACTTTGGCGTTATCGACGGCCTGCGCCAGATGAAGGCGATGATCGCCGCCGAGGTGCGCCGCAAGGGGCTGGAGGGCAATATCAAGCTGGGGGCCGGCGGCATTCGCGAAGTGGAGTTTATCGCCCAGGCGCTGCAACTTATTCGCGGTGGTCGCGAGCCGGCACTGCGGGTGCGCCACCTACCCGAAGCGCTGGCCGCCATCGCCCAATGCGGCGCCCTCGAGTCCGCCCATTGCGAGCGCTTGCTGGCGGCCTATCGCTTCTTGCGCCGGGTCGAGAACATATTGCAGGAGATCGGCGATCAGCAGACCCAGACCCTGCCCACCGAAGAGCGGGATCGCCAGCGGCTGATCGCCGCCCTCGGTTTTGCCGACTGGAGCGCCTTTATGGCTCATCTGGATGAGGAGATGGCCGCCGTCCATCAGGAGTTCGCCGCCGTGGTGGGGGAAGAGAAAGAGGCACCCGCCCATCTGGAGCAGCTCTGGCTCGATCTCTGGCGCACCGAGCTCGATGCCGCCGAGCTGGAAAAATTGCTGACCGCGCAGGGGGTGGCCGAGCCCGCCCCGCTCTGCAGTGCCCTGCTGCGCTTCAAGGAGGAGTACAAGCGCCGTCAGGTGGGGCCGCAGGGGCGCATCGCGCTGGACTGGCTGATGCCGGAGCTGCTGCGACTGGTGGTGGCCAGCGAGCAACCCGCCCGCCTGTTCGAGCGAGTGTGCGAGCTGCTGACCCGCATCTTCACCCGCAGCGCCTATCTGCAGCTGCTGGCGGAGAACCCGGGCGCCCTGCGCCAGCTGGTGCGGCTGTGTGACGCCAGCCATCTGGTGAGCGAGCAGCTGGCCCGCTACCCGATTTTGCTGGACGAACTGCTGGATCCCCAGCACCTCTACCACCCCACCCCGCTCGATCAGTACAAGCCCCAGTTGCGCCAGTTCCTGCTGCGCATCCCCGAAGAGGACGTGGAGCAGCAGATGGAGGCGCTGCGTCAGTTCAAGCAGGTGCAGCTGCTGCGCATCGTGGCGGCCGATATCGCTGGCGCACTGCCGCTGATGAAGGTGAGCGACCACCTCACCTGGCTGGCGGAGGCGATCACCGAGGAGGTGGTCAATCAGGCCTGGGCCCAGATGAGCGAGCGTTACGGGGTGCCGCCCGAGGTGGCAACCAGCGGCCAGCACGGCTTTGCGGTGGTGGCCTATGGCAAGCTGGGCGGCATTGAGCTCGGTTACGGCTCGGATCTCGATCTGGTGTTTCTGCACGGCGGCGACCCCAACAGCTACACAGATGGCCGCAAACCCATCGACAGTCGCCAGTTCTATCTTCGTCTGGCGCAGCGGATCCTGCACCTGTTCAGCACCCGCACCCCATCCGGGATCCTCTACGAGATCGATATGCGACTGCGCCCCTCCGGCGACTCCGGCCTGCTGGTCTCGTCGCTGTCGGCCTACGAGCAGTACCAGCAAAACGAGGCGTGGACCTGGGAACATCAGGCGCTGGTGCGGGCTCGCCCCATCTATGGCGATGACGCCATCGTTGCCGAATTTGCCCGTATCCGCCGCGATGTGCTGGCCAAGGAGCGGGATCTGCCGACCCTGGCCCGCGAGGTGCGCGAGATGCGCCACAAGATGCGGGATCACCTGCTGAAAGCGGGTGCTGGCGAGTTCGACCTCAAGCAGTCCCCCGGCGGCATGGTGGATATCGAGTTTATCGCCCAGTATCTGGTGCTGGCCCACGCCTGCGGTGAACCCGATGCCCTCACCCGCTGGTCTGATAACGTACGCATCTTCGACGAGTGCGTGATGGCGGGGGTGCTGACCCTGGAGCAGGCGGAGGGGCTGAAACAGGCCTATCTGGAGATCCGCAACCTCGGCCATCGCCTCAACCTCTCGGAGATCTCCCGCAAGGTGAGCGACGATCAGCTGCAAAACGAGCGCAGCCATGTGCTCGCCGTCTGGCACAAGCTGCTGGGGGAGTGAGATAAACCACAGCAGGTTCAACGAGAAAGGGGCGCTTGGGCGCCCCTTTCTAACATAAATATCAGCTACAAGCTCATATTTTCTTCATATAACACTCAATAGCGGTGAGCTGGATCCTGTTTCAAGCATACGGTTGCTTTCTCTTGTAATCTACTTTTCGGATAGTTATTTAACCATCAGCCCGAAAAACATGCTTTCGATGATAGGAAAGGAACTCCTCATGCTGGGGATAACACCATCGCAATTTCATAGACCGTGATATGCCCAGCGAAATCGCATCAGTTTCGGAAATCTGAGGTGAAAATATTATTTCCCCATCGGCATTGAATGATATAAAACCTCTATCAAACGCCAAGTCGATATTAGGCAGAAGCAGTAATCCATTAGTCATGCTCAGTGCTTCAGAGGGAGTGCAGTCGCACCAAGGTTTTATATGTGATGCCACCAAGAGGTTGGTGTTTGCGAACCCAGTTACCGAACACCCTTCCCAATGACTGATAAGACGTTCACGAAAAAGACCTTGGCCTATTCGTGCTTGGATTACTATCTCTCGAGTTTTTTGAGGTAACGCTTCCAATTCGTTCCTTTTTTCTTCCAGCTCAGAAAATACATTTCGAACGACAATGGGAGTGACAATACCAAGCTGCTCAAGTGCTGTGGCGACATCCTGCTTCAGGATCCACTGAAAGTGCCCGTGCTTGTCTTTTTCTTCGCTTGCATCGCATATGGCGAAAGTCCAAACAGGCTTTCCATCTCTGCTTTGTTCGGGCTCTAAACCTAAGAGATTGCTCAGTTCATGAGCGAAGCTACCGTATTGCTCATTTCCCGTACTGTAGTTGTCGTAGCCAGCAGCGTTTGCCAAGCTGGATGCCGTAATTCTACGGCCTTCAGATCTATAGTTGGCTTTAAGCATTTCAAAACCGTTTTGAATCTTTTTCGATTTTTTCTTAAATAATGTTTCTAGTGCAGCTAGATATGAAATAGGTTCTCTGTCCATTAATGCTCCTTTTTTGAGTTAACGCCGCACTCTGCGAAAAATTCGTCACATAGGAACATATTATTATTTCCATTCAGGTTGGACAAGCCGAATAGTTGCGTTGATTGATGCCTTTTGACACTATTTAAGCAGCCAGCATTTACAGGACCTAAAGAAAACACGTCAATGACGAGCTCCTTCCAACGTCATTTTTTGTATATATTTTCTTGGTTTGGTTTGGTTTGGTTTGGTTTGGCGAGTAAAAAATAGACATTCCATTCCGGCCGCTCCCTTAGTTTACTGATGGCTCGGTACGCTACCGCTTCCAATATCGGACCCCCATTCCCTTTTGTAAGCGGCAAACTAACCGAAACCTGTTTCAACGCACCCCATCTGGTTGCGAAAAAAACTGCAACCGCTTGCCATCGGGCAACAGCGCCAGCACGCTCTGGCTCGCCAGCTTTATCCCTGCCAACTCGGTGGCCGGGCCGAAGTTGGCTATCAGTCGAGTGCCATCGGCAAACTCGCTCTGCTGCACAACTCCTTTTTTGTCGAGCCAGCGAAAACCGATGAGGGGCTGGTTGTAGAGCCGCTCATGCAGCGGGCGGAAGAAGGCATCGAGCCCCTTGAGATAGGGAATGCGCGCGCTGGCACTATCCAGACTGAGGTTGAGCAGGGGCGGCACGTTGTAGAGCTGCTGCAACAGCTCGGTGACCTGACGACTCTCCCTGAACTTGAGGTTGTCCATCGTCCAGTGGTGGGTGGTCACTATGCTGTCGTGAAAGACGCTCTGAAACAGCGGCAGCCGCAGCGCAGGATCGAAGTAGAGCCCCTGATACTCAGGTTTTAGGTGGCTCTGGTGAAAGAAGAACGCAGGCTGATAGTCGGGATACCAGGCCCCCAGATAGTAGGGAGAGCGCTTGTTGCGGCGCATATCGGGATCCTGCCAGCCAAAGCCGCTGGTCTGGGGGCCGTGGGCAAAGGCCGCGGTGCGGTTGGCAACCGCGCCGCCCTCCTCGGAGCCCACCAGCACCCCCTGACTCCTGGCAATCCACGCCATCCCGGCCATCCGGTTTTGCGCATCCTGCGCCTGGCTGGTCGGCTTGGCCGGGTCGAAGTCGTCAAACACCATGCCGGTCGCCGCCACATCGAGGAACCAGCTGTTGTAGTGGCTCGCCTGCTGCAACCAGGGTACGCGCTGTTCCATCACCGGGCGCACGCAGGCCTGATTGGTGTAGACGCCGCTATTTTGAAAGCCGCTTTTGCGCCGTCCATTCTCCTGCATGATGCCGCAGCGCAGGTAGCTATCCTGCCCCATCTGGGCGGTGAGCCAGCTCTGCTGGCGATTCCCCTCCGGCAGCGCGGTATCGTAGGAGTCGTAAGGGGCGATGAGATAGCCCGCCACTTTGGCAAGCGCTATCCCCTCTGGCGCGGCAAAACCGGCGGTCCACTGGGGCAGACCCAGCCAGAGTTTGGGTAGTCCAGCCAGCTTGAGAGCGGCGATCATCTTGGTCGAGCTGCCATCACCCCAGCTCTGTGGCTCGTTGAGCGCAGCCCCCAGTTGCGTGGCCGCCAGCGTGCGCCGGGCGGCAAAATCAGCCGGTTGCTGACCCGGATGGCGCAGCACGAGCGCCTGCTCAACTCCGGCCAATACCAGATTTTGCAGATAGCGGTTGCGCTCAAGATCGGGCGCTTGCAGCGCCGTTTTACTCTCCCCCTTGAGCCAGTCGGCAGGGATCAGGCGACGCAGTGCGGGCCAGCTCTTCACATCCTGTGGCACCAGCAGTCGCTCGCCCCAGAGATAGAGGTGAGAGGCACCAATCAGCCGCTTGCCATCCGGTACTGCCGCCAGCTTGCTCTCGAGCGAGACCAGCTCGCCCCGCTCCTGCAGCCAGCTGCGATAGGCCTTGCCCGCCGCCAGCCAGTCGTTGCCCGGTTGCAGCGAGACCGCCACCTCATAGGGGTCGGTCAGATTGAGGCGATTGACGCTATGGGTCGCCGTCAGGGCAATGCCATCTTTCCCGGGCGTAAAAGTGAGCCGGTTGTTGAAGGGGTTGGCAAAGAGGATCGCCAGCTGCTGATCGCCGTGATCCAGCCCAACCACAGGCAGGGTCAGATTATCCGTGGTGTTGCTTCCCTGATACTCCTCAACCAGCGCCTTGCGCCACGCAGTGTGAGTAGCCGGAATGCGAAAACCCTCGTGGATCGGCAGCATCAGCGCCTGTGCCCCTGCCGGCACCCGCGGCCACACCAGCTCACCGGCAGTTGCGCGGCTCAGGGTGAGGATCAGGCGGTTGCCCTCAAGGCGCGCCAAGGCCCGCACCTCGCCATCGGCATGGGTCAGCCAGCTGGCGCGCTCCCCCTCCTGCTGCAGCGTGGTGACCGGTTGGCGCGGACCGGGGGAAGAGATAGCAAGGTGCTGGCCCGAGGGCAGGATAGCCTCGGCCGCCAGAGTGGCGGGATCCAGCTCGATGCGCCACTGATCGTTGGCAAGGGTCAGCGCCTCCACAGGCAGTGAGAGCGGGGAGAACAGCGGCGCCAACAGCAGCAACGGGCGGATCCGGCTCGCGAATTCGGGGGGAAAAGTCATGGTCGGTGATTCCTGATAACACACGGGAATCGCCATTTCAGCAGATTGGCCGCCTGCGATTGTCAGGCCAATGTCAGGATTGCGTGCAACTGACCATCACGACGACCATTACTCAACCGGCCCAGCCTGACTGTGGCTTAGCTGCAACACCAGCTGGCCGCGCTGGCTGGTCTGCACCAGCGAGAGGGTACGCCAGCTGTCGGGCGTGGCAGCAGGCCAGTTCACCGGCTCATCGGGCGCAATGCGGTGCCACCAGAGCAGGGAGTATTGCGGGCGGGCCAGCACCGCCTGATCGAGCCAGAGCGGCGTGCACGAAGCGGGATTGGCGGGGGGATTGGCCACCGCTTGCGGCGAGCGGGAGAGCCAGTCCAGATCCTGCACCGCAGGCAGTGGCAGCGCCACCTGCCAACGCAGGCCCGCCACCGTCAGCCGCAGCTGATAGAGCCCGGCTGGCAAAGGCGTCGGTAGATCGGCCCCGACAACCCTGACTCCGGAGTTCTCTTCCGCCTCCCACTGGGCACCTGCCAGTCGGTCACGGCCAGCGGAATCGATAAGTTCCGCGGTGGTGATGGGCCCCTCGCCGGTCAACTGCACCCGATAGTCCCGCAGCAGCGGCGCATCGCGCTGGATCAGCTCAAGGCGCAGCTCGCTCACCCCATCAGGCAGAGTGAGCGGGAAATCCTTGCCGCAGTGCTGGGCACTGAGCGCAGCCAGCATCCCCTGCCAGCTACGGCGCTCGGCATCACTTGTGAGGGCGGGCCATGCCTGCTGCAAAGATTGCCAGGCGTGCCGGTTATCCCCCTGCAACAGCGCCAACGTAGGCGGTTGCAGCGGGTCGGCGCGATCGGGGGCCAGACCCTCTGTTGCCATCACGCAGCTTGCATTCAGAAGGCCGCCGCTTAGAGCCAACAGCAGCCCAGCCAGCGTTGCACGCTTCACGCTGGCACCTCCAGCCGGTAGCCGATGCCGCGCACCGTCTCGATGGCCAGTCCGGGCAGCTTCTGGCGCAGTTGCAGAATATGGGTATCAACGGTTCGGGTGGAAGGAAACGCCTGATAGCCCCATACCCGGTTGAGGATCTCCTCCCGGCTCAGCACCCGCCCCGCCATCCGCACCAGCAGGGTGAGCAGGGCAAACTCGGTGGGGGTAAAGCTCACCTCCGCATCCTGCCAGCTCGCCTGCATCCGGGCGGGATGAAGCTGCAAGCCGCCCACTGCCTGAGTGCCATCCCCCAGCTGACGCAACTGGGCCCGGATCCGCGCCAGCAGCTCGTCGTGGGAGAAGGGTTTGGTCAGGTAGTCGCGCGCCCCCGCATCGAGCCCGGCCACCCGATCGCTCACCTCCACCCTTGCGGTGAGCACGATCACCGGCAGCGCCTTGCGCGCCAGCCACTGGGGTAGCCAGTCGAGGGCATCCCCCTCCGGCATGGTGCGATCGAGCAACACCAGATCCGCCGCCAGCCACTGCTGCTCCGCCGCAGCCAGGGTGTCGCACCAGAGGCAGCGATACCCCTCGCGGGTCAGATAGCGTTGCAGGTTCTCCGCCAGCAATGCCTCGTCTTCGACAAGTAGGATGGTCTTCATGATTCGGGGTCGCTCCAGAGTTGGCAGGGCAGCGTCAGGGTGAAGGTGGTGGGCGGGCCGGATAGGGCGAGGCGCCCGCCAAGACGGCGCAGCAGATGGCGCACGATGGCAAGCCCCAGCCCCAGACCATCGGCACGGGCACCGCGGCGCAGCAGGGTAGCGAGCCGATAATTTGGCAGCTCGCCGCCATCGCTGACTGCGAGGCTCAAGCGCCCCGCCTGCCAGCTGGCACAGATCCGAACCGGCGCGTGGCCATGCTGGCTGGCATTGCGCAGCAGGTTGTCGAGGGCGAGATCGAGCCAATAAAAGGGGAGCGCCAGAGTCATCTCCCGCTCAAGGCAGAAGGTAGCGCCATGCCGCTCACAAGCCAGGGTGAGCCACTCGGTGAGACTGACCGCAACCCGCTCATCCTCGAGGGTCTCTGCCGCCAGATAGTGGCGACTGGCCTGCGCCAACTGATGCAGACGGGCGACACTGCCCAGCAGCTGACCCACGCTCTGCTGGGCGGAAGGGGGCAGCCGGTCGAAATCGTGGCGCAGCTCCTCGCTGATGCCGGAGAGCGCCATGATGGGGGTACGCAGCTCGTGGGTCAGCATCTGCAATGCGACGCGCCGCTCCCGCAGCAGGCGCCAGCGCTGCCAGCTGGCCCATCCCAGCAGCAAGATGAAACCAAGGGAGCTGGCCAGCGCCAGCCACTGCCAACCAAGCGTGGGGCGCTCGTTGATGCAGAGTGCGCCGACCCGCTCCTGGCAGGAACTATCGACCCGACTATCCAGCGTTACACCAAGCCGCTCGGCCAGCGGTTGCCACTGCCCGGCACCATAACGGCGCCACTGCCCATCGGCAAGCAGCCAGATCTGACCCGATTGCAGCAGCCAGCGATCCCCCCGCAGCAGGGCATCGAGGTTGTCATCATCAAGCTCGCCAAGCAGCCCCAACCGGTCGCGCCGCTCCCGCACATGGAGCAGAGCGTCGAGCCCGGCCGCCGGATGACCAACCTGCCAGCGAGCCGAGCTGGAGCCGCCCAGCGGATAGACGGGGTGAGCGGCAAACCAGCGGGTCGAGGGCACAGCCCCTTGGCCGCAAAGCGCTCGCAGCAGTGGCAGCCACTCGGCGGGCAACTCATTCTCTGTCCCGCACTCCTGCTGATAGAGATAGATGGCCTGCAACTGACGCAGCGGGTAACGCTGCCAGGCAGGATGAAGAGAGTCGGGAGCAAGCAGGCGCCGGTCGAGCCGCTGCACCTCGTCAAGAGGCTGCGCCTGTTCGGGAGCCTGCCTGGCCAGCTCGCCCGCCAGACTATCCGCCAGCGGCCCGGCCAGCACCGGAGAAGCCATGCCGTAGCAGATCAGGGAGCAGAGCAGCAGGATCAGGCGCATGGGTTCAACTCGAGATGACTCCGGATGAAGACACAGCAGATCACTGCGCCATAAAAAAATGTCAGCGCCATTTTTCAATGGCGCTGACATCCGGTCAACCGCTAACGGCATTGGCGCGGCTCCCGCCAGCCCATGAGAACTATCACCTATTTGAACAGTCCCTTGAGCAGCTGGTCAGCCACCCCTTTGACGGCTTCATTGTCGGCCTTGTCACCCAGCAGCTTCTTGAGGCCGCGTTCGGCCTCCTTGCGCGCCTTATCCTCCAGCAGCTTGTTGTTGCTAAGCAGCGCCTTCACGTCGAGCTGGTAGCTGGGGGCCTGCCAGTGACCGCCGATCCGCACCGGAATGGTGATCTCTTTGAGCTCGTCCACATCCTTTCCTCCCTGCCCCTTGCTGCTCTCGACAATGGAGGTGAGGAACAGGAAGTCGAGGCTCTCCGGCACCAGCGCCGTCTGCCCCTCCCCCTTGACCCGCAAGGCGGGGGCAAAGAGCTGGATATCGTTGCTGCGGGCGATGCCATCGGCAATCTGGAAGCTGGCGGTCAGAGCGCTGAAGTCGGTCTTCCGTGCCTCCTTCACCTGCTCGGCCCCCTTGCCGGTGAGGGTAGCCCGCGCCTCGCGGATCATCTCCGGCAGGTTGATGCCATGTAGGGCACCATCGCTCAGTTTCAAGGTCACCTTGCCCAGCATCCCGTTGCGCAGTGCCAACTCAGAGATACCACGCCCCTGCACCTGCACATCGAGATCGCCCTTGCCCTCCAGCAGATCACTCTGAGCCAGAGTCTGCAACAAGGGGCGAATATTCACTCCGGCCACCTGCTTGTGCACCTTGTAGGTGGCGGGCTGCTGGCGCGCGTCGAGTACCCCGTTCGCGCTTACCTGACCGCCAGCCACGGTCGCGCTGAACTGTTTGAGCGTCAGCAGTCCCTTGGCCAGAGCCACCTGCAGATCGACTGCGCCGAGATCCAGCCCTTTCAGGCGCAGGCTGCCAAGTTGCAACCGACCATCCAGATCCACACCTTTGAGCGCGCCCAGATCCGGTTCAACCGCGGAGAGGGCTTCGCTCTTGCCGGTTACCGCTTTATTGTCACTTGCAGCGGTATTGGAAGCACCGGCCGCCGGTTTGTCCTCTTTCGCCTGTGCGGTCGTGGTCGGTACCGATTTGGCGAGCCATTTGTCGAGATCCAGCTTCTCCCCCTTGAGATCGAAGCTGATTGCGGGAACGGCACCAAGCTGCACGCTTCCATCACCACTCAGCAGCGCCTCATCGGCACTCATCACCAGCTTGCTCAGGGTAATCAACTGCTTGTCGAGCTCGGCACGGGCAAACCCGGCCAGTTTCAGCTTCATTTGCGGGCGCGGCAGCGCATCACCTTCCAGCGCTGCCGTCAGCAGCACATCGGAGAGCTCGGCCAGCTTCATCTCTTTATCGAGCCGTCCCTTGAGCGTTCCTTCCAGCGAGCCAGCCAGTGAAGCTTGCTGCCCCTCGACCTTGGCTCCTTTCAGCGCCAACGTGAGGTTGCTCCACTCACCCAAGGCCAGTCGGTCTCCCTTGATGGAGAAACTGTCGAGTCGCAGGGACGGGTCACTCAGGCTGCCGCTGACGCTCAAGTCTTTCAGTTCACTGGCCATCACCTCCTGCGCCAGCTTGATCTGGGTCTGCCCTTTAACATCGAAAGCGAGCTTGTCGGCACTCCCCTTGGCGGCCAGCGTCACGGGTACCCACTGATCGGTGGCCAGCTGCCCCATATCGAGATCGAGGCGATCCAGTCGCAGCGAGGTGCCGCTGCGATCATCCTGTACCAGCGCACTGGCCTGGGAGAGCGCGACACCCTGCAAGCTGATCTGCCAGGGCTTGCTATCAGCGGTTGGCGCAGGAGTTGCGGGGACGACTGGTTCGCTTGCATCAGCAGTGGCATCCTTGATCAGTCCGCTCAGATTGGAGCTGCCATCCGCCTTGGTCTGGATAAAGAGATGGGCACCACTCAGGGTCACCTTGCCGATCTCCAGTCGATGGGAGAGCAGCGGCAACAGGGCCACCGAGGCCTCCCCCTGTTCGAAACGAACCAGATCCGGCTCGGCAAAACCGGCCGGATTGCGCAGGGCGACCTTCTCCAGCGAGAGGCCGAGACTCGGCCAGAAACGCCAGTCAATCTCCCCCGCCATCACCAGTTCCCGGCCTGTGCTCTTGCGCACCTGTTCAGCCAGTTGGGGCTTGAATTGATTGGGGTCGATAAGGCTTATCAGCGTCACTATGGCCAGCAAGGCCGCCACGGCGATGCCGAGCAAGATGAGAACTATCTTCTTCACGATATGCTCCTTGAATCCGGATCCACTGCAGACTATACCACTCACCGTCTGACGAATGGCGTCTGCGGGACAAAAGCGGACAAGGATGAGACAGGGATGGTCGCTACCAATCCCCATCGTCATCAACAGGGATCAGGCTTGCAAAGAGGATTGCTGCAGCCGCGCCACCGCGGTGCGCGTCGACTCGAAAGCAAAGCGGGGCAAGGGAATATCGCTGATCTTCAGCCACTGACAGGCGGCCACATCGTCAGCCGGCTGGATGACCGGTTTTTCACTCAGCCTGATGGCGAAAAAGGAGTCACAGGTGTGATAGGTAATGCCATCGTAGGGATAGATATTGGGGAATGAGCCAAGATAGGTAAAAGGTTGGGCGCTGACATTGAGTCCCAGCTCCTCCTGCAATTCGCGCACCAGAGCCGCCTCCAGTGACTCACCGGGATCGACAAATCCTCCCGGCAGATCCAGCAACCCCTTGCCCGGATTGCCCGCTCTCACCGCAACCAGCACCTCATCCTGCCAGCAAAGCGCCACCATTACCGCAGTCGCCACATTCTGGAAAAAATGAAAACCGCAGCCACAACGAAACTCTTTGGGGCTGACGATCTGCAGGGTTTGACCGCCGCATTTTGGACAAAACATGGGCTATCTCCGACCAGATAAAGCGCCATTTTAAGCTGTTGCGACCGTCTTTTTATGAGTAAAACAGACGGGGAAGACGAGGAATTCAAAGGGAGAGGAATAAAACGGAGCAATTATCGGGCGATTTGCTGAAATTCAGGCAATAAAAAACCCCGCTCGATGAGCGGGGTTTCTTGTATTGGGTGCCTGGCAGTGTCCTACTCTCGCATGGCGAATGCCACACTACCATCGGCGC
>NZ_JBFOCU010000008.1:0-5042 GCF_040907945.1 Aeromonas sp. s11
GTTTAAAAGTCAGCGAGTAATCGCGCTGTGTCCGTTTCACACCTTGTCCCATCGGGCTCTCCATTTATTGGGGGGAAAGGTGTAAACCATATTCATGACGGGACATGCAGATAAAAAAAGCCCGACCTTGTTGTCGGGCTTTGGCTGGTTGGAGCAACCACGCACTCGCACTGACTGCGATATTGCCCGCAGCCTTATTCGCGCCACTGGCCGCCACTCATCACTCGCTCGATAGCAAACGTCCGGTCGTGCACCAGCAGCAGATCCGCATCCTGCCCGACCCCGATACGCCCCTTGCTGCCAAGCCCCAGCGCCTGTGCCGGATTGCTCGTCACCGCGGCCAACGCCCTCTCCAGCGAGACACCGAGCCGGGTCGCGCGCACACACTGCAGCCACAGGCTGGCAATCTGACCACAGCGCATCTCGATTAGCCGCCCTTCGCCATCAAAGCGCGGCAGGCTGGCGTTGGCATCCGAGCTGAAGGTGATGCGATCGGCAGGCACGTTGGCAGCCAGCAGCTCGAGAAACGCATCGGCGGCAAGCCGCTCGCCATCCTCCAGCAGATCGGGAAAGCTCGAGGTGGTGAGGTCGACCCAACCTCCCGCCTTGCCCCACTCGATGGCCTCGGCAAAGAGCCAGGGGTTGCGGTTGCAGTGAGTGGGATAGAGCTGGCGCAGCGGAATGTCGGTCTCATCGCGCAGGGCCCGCAGGGGCGCCAATGCCCCCTTGCCATCCCCGACATGGAAGAAGCTGACCCCGCTCTTGCCCGCAAGCAGCCCGGCCACTCGCGCCTCGCTGGCAAGCCTGGCCAGCTCGTCGTGGGTCGGCGCACTGGATCTGTGGTCGCTGATGGCCACCTCCCCCACCCCCAATACCTCGGGGATCAGGATGATGTCCGACTCCACCGTGCCGGTCAGGGTCTTGACCGGCAGATGGTAAGAGCCGGTATACATAAAGGCGCTCACCCCGGCGGCGCGAAACTCGCGCACCTTGCCGAGCACCTGCGCGGGAGTGCGGGTCAGGCTGTCGGTGCCAAGCGCCGCCACCAGGGTAGTGACGCCGGCCTTGAGCGCCTCGCTCGCCGCCAGCTCAGGGGTGCGAAAGGCAAAGCCCCCCTCCCCGCCGCCGCCGGTGATATGGGCCAGCGGATCCACCAGCCCGGGTACCAGATAGCGGCCACGACCATCGACCCTGTGCAGCGGCCAGTTTGCGGGCACCGTCAACCCCTTGCCCATCCAGGCGATACGGCCATCGGCCACCAGCAGATCCTGCTGGCCAAGGTGGGTAGGGCTGAAGATCTCGGCCCCCTCGATCAGGGTCAACATGGCGATCCTCCTTGCACGATTGTCGCTTGCCCAATGAAAAGAGAGGGAGCAAGCTCCCTCCCCTCGTCAACCACCATATATATCGTACTTGAAGTACTTCTGGTTGATCTGCTGATAGGTGCCGTTGGCACGCAAGGCCTTGATCGCCTCGTCCAGCTTGCCCTTGAGCTCCTTATCGCTCTTGCGCACGGCGATCCCCATCCCATCACCAAACCACTGGCGATCGGTCAGGGCGGGCCCCACATAGTCGAACTTGTCGCCCCCCTCTTTGCCAAGGAGCCCCTGCTCAATGGCAGAGGCATCGGCCAGCAGGGCCAGCACCCGACCCGCCTTCAGATCGAGATAGGCCTCATCGGCATTGCCGTAACGGACGATGGTGACATTCGAGCCAAAATTGTCGGTCAGGTACTTGTCGTGGGTGGTGGCCCGCTGCACCCCGATGCGCTTGCCCGCCATGCCTTCCGGGGTCAGCATCAGCTCGGTCCCCTTGGCCGCCACAAAGCGATTGGGAATATGGGCATATTTCTCGGTGAAATCGACCTTCTGGCGCCGCTCGTCGGTGATCGACATGGCGGCAATGATGGCGTCGTATTTGCGCGACAGCAGGGCCGGGATCATGCCGTCCCAATCCTGCGCCACCAGCTCGCACTTGACCGCCATCTGCTGACACAGGGCGTTGGCGAGATCGATATCAAACCCCTTGATCTCGCCCGACGCATCGGTCCAGGAGAAGGGCGGGTAGGCCCCCTCCACCCCGAAGCGCACGGTTTTCCACTCCTTGGCCATGGCGGGGGTAGCCAGCAGGCTGGCAACAAACAGGGCTGAGAGGGTCAGTCTGATCTTCATCATGTGTACTCCATTACATAAAAAGCGCACAAGCGCGGACAAGGTGTTAGCCCCAGATTGTAATGTCCGCTTTGAGCCAGATTGAAATGTCCGGCTAGGGCCCCCTCAGTTATACCTTGTGAGATAGGTGTCACCACGGAGGGGTTCTCATGGCACAAAGCGAGCTGATATTCACCATGAAAGAGGTAGACCGTCTCAAGACCATCCAGGCCGTGGTGGAAGGCCACATACCCAGCACGATAGCGGCACAGCGCCTGTCATTGACGCCACGGCATCTACGCCGCCTGGTGGCCCGTTACGTGGAGGATGGCCCATTAGGGCTGCGCTCCCGCAAGTTCGGGATGAAAGGCAATCGGCAACTGCCGATTGGGCTCAAGGAGCAAGCCTATCAGCTGATCACCCAGCACTACCCTGATTTCGGGCCGACCCTGGCCGCTGAGAAACTGGCGGAACAACACGGTATCAACCTGGCCGTGGAGACCGTGCGCCAGATGATGATTGCCACGGGGCTATGGGTGCCCCGCCGGCAACGGCCACCCAGGATCCAGCAACCTCGTTACCGCCGCGCCTGCTTTGGTGAGTTGATCCAGGTTGACGGTTGCGACCACCGCTGGTTTGAGGGTCGAGCGCCAGCCTGTACCGCCATCGTGTTCGTGGACGATGCGACCAGCCAGATCACCGCCCTGCGCTTTGTGCATTCCGAATCGACCTTCGCCTACTTCGGCACCTTGCGCGATCACCTGGTTGCCCACGGCAAGCCGCTGGCGCTTTACAGCGACAAGGCCAGCGTGTTCAGGGTCAATCACAAGTCCTCCCGTGGCGAGGGCCAGACGCAGTTTGCCCGCGCCCTGGACGAACTCAATATCGAGGGGTTCTGCGCTCATAGCAGTGCGGCCAAGGGCCGTGTAGAGCGCGCGCACCTGACGTTACAAGATCGCCTGGTGAAAGAGTTGAGGTTGGCGGGGATCAGCTCGATTGACGAGGCCAATGCGTGGCTGCCTGGCTTCATCTCCGATTACAACCGGCGCTTCGGTAAAGCCCCCTTGCATGAGGTGGACGTACACCGCCCCCTGGGCCCTCATGATGACTTGGAGCGTACCCTGATCTGGAAGGAGCCCAGGCAGGTATCAAAACGGCTCACAACCCAATATGACAAGGTGCAATACCTGTTGCTCGATACCCCCGCCCAGCGGCGGCTGATCGGTCGAGAGATCATGGTGTACCACTATTGCGATGATCGGGTGGAGTTACGAGGGCTGGATGGCCAGCTCCTGGATTACTGCATCAAGGATCAGCTGGCACCGGTGAATCAAGGGGCGATTGTCGATAACAAGCGGCTTGGCCATGTGCTGTTGATGGCCCAAGAGGTTCAGACCATGCGGGACGATGTTCGTTCGCGAGCTGCGCCAAGCAGCCCGACGACGAACCGCCGTCGCGGGCCGCATCCTGACAAGGTGAAGCCAAACCGACTAGGGGAAGAGCAGTATTACAAGGCGCTGCTGGACGTCAGCGGCGAAAGGCTGGAAGCGCAACCTGACAGGCCTGAGCTGGCGGACATTGCGAAGGAAGCCGCGCAAACGGTGGCAAAGCGCAAGCGGGGTAGACCGCAGATCACCGGCCCTCGGGACGAAACACCATCCCCTGTTGTGCAAGCGGCCATCAGTCAGTGGCAACAGAGATCGCGACAGGACGAGGTTTAGTTTGGGCGCCGACGTCAGTGTCGGAACGGTACTTTTCGAGGGGGCATCGTCGATATAACCCCATAGTGTTATTTGAACGAGAATATCGCTGTTGCGCTGTGTTGCAGGGTTCCGAGCAACGCAATTTTGCGGGCATCCAACACTGACGTCGGCGCCAGCCGAACGGGCGCCGACGTCAGTGTCAGAACGAACAAGGCCAGCTCGAAAGCTGGCCTTGCTGGATTTTTGCATTGGTCGGTGGACTAGGGACTGACCGCCGCGAGGATACCTCCTCAACCTCCCTCTGTTTAAGTTTGACAGGCTCAAGTCCACATCCCGTTCAAACCGATCCGGCCCGCTTTGGTGTCCGGCTGCTATAGGTTCCCAGTGAATATAGCACACTGCATCCGGCATTCAAGAGGGGGGAAATCCGTTACGACACTGACGTCGGCGCCCGTTTTAATGATTAGTATGAGTACCCGTACTCATACTAATCGCTCCCTAACCAGGGAGCTCAATCCCCCATCGGGTGAGCTTTTCACGGACTTTATCGGAGTCCCGTTTTATGTGGGCTCGGGCGTATTCACTTGATGAAGAGACTTGCATGGCCACTGCTTGAAACTCTGGGTCAGTTTTCTTTCTGCGCGTCGTCAACGCCTGCAAATAGCCCTCTGCCAGTTCTCGGCTATCGAGACTGACTGAAGCCCCAGGGCCACATAAGCGGCCACCTGCAGACATGAACAGCGAGCCCTTTTCCAATTCACCAACCAGTTCAAATGGCACTCGATCCGAGTATTGAACTTGCACCGTGAACCACTCAATTTTGTGTTTCACATTCATCCCCTGTGCCGTATTTGCTTTCGTACCAGGCAATAAATGCCCCCCAGGGAAGAGAACGCATTTTTGTGAGCGCTTCAGCAACTTCGGGGTCGAAGCACTCGGTCACATCATCCATAATCTTCTTCGCTTGAGCGGCCAGCTCTGGTTGTTGTTCAACCCAGCGTGTAATGGCTGTCTCGTAGAGCGAATCAGCTTCTTCAGCCAGTTCCAGCATGGTTCTTTTTTGAGTCACAACGGCATCCTCTTATGAATCTTCAGCAGCTGATTTTGACATGACTCTTAACTCAATTTCACCAAGATCTCGGACATTTGGATTTAGCTAAAAACCGGTCATTTCAAATAGTTTTTGACA
>NZ_JBFOCU010000009.1:0-23785 GCF_040907945.1 Aeromonas sp. s11
GGCTCAATGAATTGCTGAAATAAACTGTTCGACTTCTTATTGCTAAGAAATCGTCTTGGTCACTTCACCAGACATTGAAAATCAAAAATTGTTTTGATGCTCGATGCTGTGAGTGCCCACACAGATTGCTTGATTCAAATTGTTAAAGAGCGTCACGCTTGTCGCGTTGAGGAGGCGCATATTACGCTTCTCACTTCGAAAGTCAAGCGATTGTTTTCGCTTTTCTTTCGGCGCCCACTTCGCTAGGAAGCTGGCTCATCAGTCCGGCGTGTTCCGCCGTGCTGGTAGGGGCGCATTATAGGGAGCCGCGCCGGGATGACAAGAGGAAAACTGCAAAAAATGGCACTTTTTACAGTTTTTCGGTTCAACCGTTGCTTTATTAAACAAAAGCCCCGCATCGGCGGGGCTGTTTCGGGCAAAAAACCCTTAATTCACATCACACTGCTACCTTTTTGACCAGAATTCGCGGGCAAAGCTGCGTACCTTTTCCCAATCGGTAAACTCAATGTCCTTACTGGTGTCGGTACTGCCACCGGTAATCTTCATGATCAGCTGGATGATGCGCGTCTGCCACCAGTTATAGCGGGAATATTGCAACGCACCGGCAAAGACGCCCAGGGTTTTCGGCTTCCAGGGAGAGAGGCGCAGGAACTTCTTCATATAGGCATTGGTTTGCGGCGTCTGCTTCTCTGGCTTGCGGGCCGTCAGGTTGACACAGAAGAAGGCCGCATTGGCCACCTCCAGCTGCTCCTGATGAGCGTGAATAAAGCTGAACAGGCTGGGGTGGAAGTTGCCATAACGGATAGAGGCGCCGATCAAGACCTTGGCATACTTGCTGAGGTTGCACATCGGCAAGGTATGCAGGTCGTGCATCACCACTTCGCATCCCGGCATCTGCTCCAGCATGACATCGACTATTTTGCGGGTTTGGCCATCCCGAGAGGAATAAAGCACCAGAATCTTGTCCATAACAACCTCAACTACGCCAGAATGCAGGAGTAAACAGTACCAGAAGCGTGAAAATTTCCAATCGGCCAAACAACATAGCCAACACCAGTACCCACTGGGCCGCCGGCGAGATATTGCCGAAGTTGGCTGATACCTCTCCCAAACCCGGGCCTACGTTGGTGAAAGCCGCAGCCACAGCGGTGAATGCTGTCACTTCGTTCAGCCCCGTCATCAGCAACAGCAGCATGAACATAAAGAAGAGAATAATATAGGTGGCAAAGTAGCCCCACACTGCCTCGACGATGCGCTCGGGCACCGCCCGATTCCCCAGCTTCAAGGTATAGATGGCTCTGGGGTGAACCAACCGCTTCAGCTCGCGCATCCCCTGCATGAACAGGATCATAAAACGCATCACCTTGATGCCACCGCCGGTACTGCCCGCACAACAGCCGATAAAGGCGGAGAACATCAGCAGCATGGGCAAGAACGAGGGCCAATCTGCATAGGTCGTGGTGCTGTAGCCGGTGGTGGTACCCAGAGAGACTGCCTGGAAAAGGCCGTGGTTGAGCGCCTCTTGCCAGGTGGCGTAGTGCCCGTGGGTCAGCAAAGCGGCAAAGCAGATCATCACCAGGGTCGCCTGAATGGCCAGGAACACCTTGAGTTCCGAATCATAGAGGTAGCGGCCGAGCCGCACCGGGCGGTGAGAGAAAACGGTAAAGTGGAGCGCAAAGTTCACGCTGGCCAGCAGCAGGAACACCACGGTAATCAGGTTGATGACCGGACTGTTGAAGAAACCGATGCTGGCATCGTGAGTGGAGAAGCCACCGACCGACAAAGTCGAGAACGAATGGCACACAGCATCGAACAGCGTCATTCCGGCGAGCCAGTAGGCCAGCGCACAGAATGCGGTGAGCAGCAGATAGATGAACCAGAGCGCCTTGGCCGTTTCGGCGATGCGCGGCGTCACCTTGGTATCCTTCACCGGCCCCGGGATCTCGGCGCGATAGAGCTGCATGCCCCCGATACCCAGCAGTGGCAGAATGGCCACCGCCAGTACGATGATCCCCATCCCCCCCAGCCACTGCAGCAGCTGGCGATAGAACAGAAACGCCTTGGGCAGGTTATCGAGCCCGGTCAGTACCGTTGCCCCTGTGGTGGTCAGGCCGGAAAAAGATTCGAAGAAGGCCTCCGAGACCGACATGTCCGGCACGTCGCTCATGATAAAGGGCACAGCCCCCACACTGCCCAGCACGGTCCAGAACAGCACCACGATGAGGAAACCCTCCTTCGAGCGCATCTCCTTCTTGTGATAGCGATTGGGAAACCAGAGCACCACGCCGAGCAGCAGGGCGATCAGAAAAGAGCTGACGAACTCGGCACCACCACCATCCCGATAGCCAAAGGCCACCAGTGCAGGCAACAGCATGGTCGAGCTGAACAGCGCAACCAGCAGGCCAACAATGCGAATAATGCTCAGAATGTGCATTACAGCTCCCTTTCCCCAATTAAAGAGCGATGGATTCTAGCCATCTAAGGGACTGAGGGATACCCGCCCATGAGTCCGGTCGGTCAATTCACGGTCCACCTGAGCCCAAACCGAGGACTCCCACGCCACCTGCAAGGTGACCTGCTGACCGTAATCCGCCGCCAGCAATTCGCCATTATGGCTGCTGATCAGCAACTCGACCGTCCCCATGTCACCGTAATCGCAGTGAATGAGAGAGGGAGTGCGCGGCACCTTGAGCAGGGTAGGCAGCTGCTTGAGGGCGGCACCGACGCCGCCCCCATAGGCTTTGACCAGTCCACCGGTGCCAAGCTGGATGCCGCCGTAGTAACGCACTACCACGGCGCAGATTTCACCGAGCCCCGAGCCCATCAACTGGGCCAGGATCGGCTTGCCCGCAGTACCGGAAGGTTCGCCGTCATCGCTGAAGCCATAAACCTGACTATCTTGCGGCGCACCAGCCACAAACGCCCAGCAGTGATGGCGCGCGGCCGGATGTTGGCGCTTGATCTCGTTGACCCACCCCTTGGCCGCCTCGACGGTCGGGGTGTGGGCGATCAGGGTAATGAAGCGGCTCTTCTTTATCTCTTCGGTCAACTCCAGCGGGGCAGCCGGAATGGAGTACGCAGCCGCCATCAGAGTCCTGCTTGTCTGGTCATGTTCTCCACCCCGTTGGCGTGCAGCACCACGTTATCTTCGATGCGGATGCCGCCGAACGGCCGCAGCGCCTCCACCTTGTTCCAGTTGACCCGTTTACCCTGTTCGCCCTGACGCAGCGGCTCCAGCAAACTGTCGATGAAGTAGAGCCCCGGCTCGATGGTGAACACCTGACCCACCTCCATCACCCGGGTGCAGCGCAGATAGGGGAACAGCTCGGGCGCCGCCAGATGGGTGCCGCGCTCATCCTGCATGAAACCGCCCGCATCGTGTACCTGCAGACCGAGGAAGTGGCCGAGGCCGTGGGGGAAGAAGACATTGGTCACCCCGGTGTTGATCATCTCGTCTACCGACATATCCACCAGCTCGGTCGCTTGCAGCAGGCGCGCCAGCTTATGATGCATCTGCAGGTGCAGCTCGCTGTAGCGGCGACCCGGCTTGATCTCCTTGATGATCTCCTGCTGCTGCTCGTCGAGGGCAGCAATCAGATCGGCAAACTCGCCGCGCCGCCACGCCCAGGTACGGGTGATGTCGGAGGCATAACCGTGAAAATCGACGCCGGCATCGATCAGGAAGGAGTGACGCTCCGCATCGGGCACCCGCAAGGCGGACAAATGGGTGTAGTGAAGGATGGCCGCATTGCGGTTGATAGCGACGATATTGCCGTAGGGCGCCTCATTGGCCCCCTGCCCGACCGCCTTCATGTAGGCCAGATTAATCTCGAACTCGCTCGCCCCCGCCATAAAGGAGTCCTTGGCGGCGATATGGCCGCGCACCCCGATCCGGTTCGCCTCGCGCAGACACTCCAGCTCGTAGGGGGTCTTGTAGGCGCGGTGATAGTGCAGGTAGTTGAGTACCGCCTCCGGATTGGGCTGGGTCAGACCAAGCAGCTCGGCCACTTCCAGATGACCACCAAGATAGGCCCACTCCTGCTTGTTGGCTGGCAGATGATCGGCCACCTGTTCCGGCCGGGTCAGGAAACGGATATCGAAGAACTCGACCCAGAAGGCATTGGGCAGATCCGCCACCTTGTGCCAGAAATCCACCGGACGATAGAACAGCAGGATTGGTTTGTTCACCCCGTCCACCAGCAGCCAGCAGTGAGGATTGTCCAGCACCGGCAACCAGGCCTTGAAGTGCGGGTTTACCTTGAACGGGTAATCCTGATCATCGAGGAAGATGCGGTGAGTCTGGCCGGAGTGGATGGCAAGTCCGCTGAGACCCTGTTGTTGCAGAATGTCGCGGGTGCGCTGCTGCAAGGTATCGAGGTGCTGGGCAAAAAGTTGGCTGTAGCTGCTCATGGCGTCCTGCTCCGAGGTGAATGTGATTGCAGCATAACATCAAGCGCTTGGCGGCTCGACCCGTCAAGCTGCCGCTTCGTGAGGTAACGCATACGTTACAAACGTGTTTGTTATCAACACAAAACCAATCATTAACAAATCAAAAACAATTCAATACACTGCCGGTAGATACATGAAGTCAGGGATTACTCATGGACAACCTCTGCCTGTGGCAACCGGATCCGCTCGGGATGCAGCAATCCAACCTCTACCGTTTTATGGCGGAGGTGAACCGTTTCCACGGCTTGCAGTTGCAGAACTACCCGCAGCTTTATCAATGGTCGGTGGAGAAGACCACCCGTTTCTGGCCGCTGGTATGGCAGCACTGCGGCGTCAAGGGCGAGCTCGGCAACATAGTGGCGGAGAACCGTCAGGATATGCAGCGTACCCGCTGGTTCCCCGACAGCCGCCTCAACTTCGCCGAAAACCTGCTGCGCCGCCAGGACGAGAGCCCGGCCATCATCTCCCGCATCGAAGGTAGCCCAAGTCGCACTCTGAGCTGGGGTGAACTGGGGGAACAGGTTGCCCGGCTAGCGCAGTGGCTGCGCAATCAGGGTATTGGTCGTGGCGATGTGGTTGCCGCCTATCTGCCCAATATCCCGGAAACCGTGGTAGCCATGCTGGCAACCACCAGTCTGGGGGCGATCTGGACCTCCACCAGCCCCGACTTTGGCGAGGCCAGCGTGGTGGAGCGCTTCGACCAGACCCGACCACGAGTGCTGTTTGCGGTAGATGGCTATCGCTACAACGGCAAAGCTATCGACATTCAACAGAAGGTCGCCAGCGTAGTGAGCCAGATCGGCAGCATAGAGCAGACGGTGATGATCCCCCTGCTCGGCAACCCGCTGCAGCTTGGCCACGACTGGCAGCAAGTGCTGGCAAGCCAGCCGGACGCCAGCCTCCAGTTCGAGCCGATGGCCTTCAATGACCCGCTCTATATCCTCTATTCATCCGGCACCACCGGCAAACCCAAGTGCATCGTGCACGGCATCGGCGGCACCCTGCTGCAACACCTGAAAGAACACCAGCTGCACTGCGACATCAAACCGGGGGAGCGGATCTTCTACTTCACCACCTGCGGCTGGATGATGTGGAACTGGCTGGTGAGCGCCCTCGCCTCCGGCGCCACCCTGGTGCTCTATGACGGCTCGCCGTTTTACCCGGATGGCAACGTGCTGTGGGATCTGGCCCGCGACGAGCAGGTCAGCTTGTTCGGCACCTCGGCCAAGTATCTCGATGCACTGCACAAGCAGGGTTATGCCCCCATCAAGAGCCACGACTTGCCGCACTTGCGGCTGATCTGCAGCACCGGCTCTGTGCTGTCGCCGGAGGGGTTCGACTACGTCTACCAGCAGATCAAGCAGGATGTGCAGCTCAGTTCCATATCAGGCGGCACCGATATCTGCTCCTGCTTCGTCATCGGCAACCCGCTCAGCCCTGTCTATCGCGGCGAGAGTCAGGGGCGCGGCCTCGGTCTCGCGGTGCAGGTATTCAACGAAGCGGGCCAGCCGGTGCAGGGGGAGAAGGGCGAGCTGGTCTGCACCAAGCCGTTCCCGGCCCAGCCCATCTATTTCTGGGGGGATGAGAGCGGCGACAAGTACCACGCAGCCTACTTCGAGCGCTTTGACAACATCTGGTGCCACGGCGACTGGATCGAACTGACCCCGACCGGCGGCATTCTGTTCTACGGCCGCTCCGACGCCACCCTCAATCCGGGCGGCGTGCGCATCGGCACCAGCGAGATCTACCGCTATGTCGAGCAGCTCGACGAGGTGGAGGAGAGCATCGTCATCGGCCAGCAGTGGCAGCAGGACGAGCGGGTGGTGCTGTTCGTCAAGCTCAAGGCGGGTTGCAAGCTTGATGAGCCGCTGCGCGAGCGGATCCGTCAGCAAATAAAGCAGCACTGCACCGCCCGCCACGTGCCCGCCCGCATCCTGCAGGTGGATGCCATCCCCCGCACCAAGTCCGGCAAGATCGTCGAACTGGCGGTGCGGGAGGTAGTGCACAACCGGCCGGTCAACAATACTCATGCCCTCGCCGATCCCGAGGTGCTGAATCAGTATCGCAACCGGCCGGAACTGGCCAGTTGATAACAAACTCATATTCATCCGAGGCGCCGCAAGGCGCCTCTCTTTTGCCCATTCTGTGATGAAGAGCTTTTACTCGAGATCTGTTAAACAAATGTTTTAAATAGGTGTTGAAAATGTCTCCTTTTGGATCAATAGTGAGCCTCGCCCCCTGCTGGGGATTAAGGAGCACCACTCCCCACTGAGTGGGAACAAGGAGACACTCTCATGATCTACCAAGGCGAAACCCTGTCGGTCAGCTACCTCGAAAACGGCATTGCCGAGCTGAGGTTTGATGCCCCGGGTTCAGTCAACAAGCTGGATCGCGCTACCCTGCTCTCCCTGAGCGAAGCGATCGCCGCATTACAACAAGAACGTGAACTAAAAGGTCTGATCCTCACCTCCGGCAAAGACGCCTTTATCGTCGGTGCCGACATTACCGAATTCCTGGAACTGTTCGATCTGCCGCAAGAAGATCTGCTCGGCTGGCTGAAAAAGGCCAACGACATCTTCAATGCCATCGAAGATTTGCCGGTCCCGACCCTTTCCGCCATCAAGGGACACGCTCTGGGCGGCGGCTGCGAGACCATTCTCTCCACCGACTTCCGTCTGGCTGACACCAGCGCCAAGATTGGCCTGCCCGAGACCAAACTCGGCATCATGCCGGGCTTTGGCGGCACCGTCCGTCTGCCGCGGGTGATCGGCGCTGACAACGCGCTTGAGTGGATCACCACCGGCAAGGATTACCGTGCCGATGACGCCCTCAAGGTGGGCGCCATCGACGCCGTGGTCGCCCCGGACGCACTGCAGAGCGCTGCGCTGCAGATGATCAAGGACGCCATCGCGGGCAAGCTGGACTGGCAGAGCCGTCGCGCCGCCAAGAAAGCGCCACTGCGCCTCTCCAAACTGGAAGCCATGATGAGCTTCACCACCGCCGCCGGCATGGTTGCCGCCGTAGCGGGCAAACACTATCCGGCGCCGATGACCGCGGTGAAAACCGTCGAGGCCGCCGCAGGCATGGGCCGTGACGAGGCTCTGGTGGCCGAGGCACAGGGCTTTATCAAGCTGGCCAAGACCGATGTCGCCAAGGCGCTGGTCGGGATCTTCCTCAACGATCAGCACATCAAGGCACTGGCCAAGAAGGCAGCCAAGCAAGCAAGCAAGGCCACTGGCCACGCCGCCGTACTGGGTGCCGGCATCATGGGTGGCGGCATCGCCTACCAGTCTGCCAGCAAGGGCATTCCGGCGGTGATGAAGGATATCAACGAGAAGGCGCTGGCACTTGGCATGGGCGAAGCCACCAAGCTGCTCAACGGCCAGCTCGAAAAGGGTCACATCGATGGTATCAAGATGGGCCAGGTGCTCTCTGCCATCACTCCGACCCTCAGCTATGACAACGTCAAAGGCGTGGACGTGGTGGTCGAAGCCGTGGTCGAGAATCCCAAGGTGAAAGCCGCCGTACTGGGCGAAGTGGAAGGGATCATTGGCGAAGACGCCGTGCTCGCCAGCAACACCTCCACCATTCCCATCTCCCTGCTGGCCAAGGGGCTGAAGCGCCCGCAGAACTTCTGCGGCATGCACTTCTTCAACCCGGTGCACCGCATGCCACTGGTGGAGATCATCCGCGGCGAGCAGACCTCCGATGAAACCATCAACCGCGTGGTGGCCTACGCCGCCGCCATGGGCAAGTCCCCGGTGGTGGTCAACGATTGCCCTGGCTTCTTCGTGAACCGCGTGCTGTTCCCCTATTTCTTCGGCTTCAACAAGCTGGTTGCCGATGGTGCCGACTTCGCCGCCGTCGACAAGGTGATGGAGAAGGAGTTCGGCTGGCCCATGGGCCCCGCCTACCTGCTGGACGTGGTCGGCATCGACACCGGTCACCATGCCGGTGACGTGATGGCGCAGGGCTTCCCGGCACGCATGAGCAAGGAAGGTCGCACTGCCATCGACGTGATGTACGAAGTGAACCGCTTCGGTCAGAAGAATGGCAAGGGCTTCTACGCCTACGAGCAGGACAAGAAGGGCAAGCCGAAGAAGGTGGCCGACGCAGCTAGCTACGAGCTGCTGGCCCCCATTGCCAAGCCGAAACAGGATTTCGACAAGGAGGCCATCATCGCCCGCATGATGATCCCGATGATCAACGAGGTGGTGCTCTGTCTGGAAGAGGGCATAGTCGCCACGCCAGCCGAAGCCGACATCGCGCTGGTCTACGGTCTGGGCTTCCCTCCCTTCCGCGGCGGCGTGTTCCGCTATCTGGACACCATTGGTCTGGATCGCTACGTGGCCATGGCCGACCAGTATGCCGATTTGGGCCCGCTCTACCGCGTCAGCGACAAGCTGCGCGAGATGGCCGCCCAGGGCAAAACCTTCTACTGATTGCGGAAAGGAGATCCATTCATGAAAGACGTAGTCATTGTCGACTGTATCCGGACCCCGATGGGCCGGTCCAAGGGCGGCGCCTTCCGCAACGTGCGTGCAGAAGATCTGTCCGCGCACCTGATGAAATCCATCCTGCTGCGCAACCCCAACCTCGACCCGAACGAGATCGAGGATATCTACTGGGGCTGCGTGCAGCAGACCCTGGAGCAGGGCTTCAACATCGCCCGTAACGCCGCGCTGCTGGCCGGTATTCCGAAGCAGGTGGGGGCGGTCACCGTCAACCGTCTGTGCGGCTCCAGTATGCAGGCGCTGCATGACGCCTCCCGCGCCATTCAGGTAGGTGACGGGGATATCTTCATCATCGGCGGCGTCGAGCACATGGGTCACGTGCCGATGAGCCACGGCGTTGACTTCCATCCCGGCATGGCCAAGTCGGTGGCGAAAGCCTCCGGCATGATGGGGCTGACCGCCGAGATGCTCGGCAAGCTGCACGGCATCAGCCGTCAGCAGCAGGACGAGTTTGCCGCCCGCTCCCACCGCCGTGCCCACGCCGCCACCGTGGAAGGACGCTTTGCCAAGGAGATCGTCGGGCTGGAAGGCCATGACGCCAGCGGCGCCCGCTTCTTCTACGACTATGACGAGGTGATCCGTCCGGAGACTACGGTCGAAACTCTGAGCCAGCTGCGCCCGGTGTTTGACCCGGTCAACGGCACCGTCACCGCCGGCAGCTCCTCGGCCCTGTCCGATGGCGCCGCCGCCATGCTGGTGATGAGCGCGGATCGCGCCAAGGCCCTCGGCCTCACGCCGCGCGCCAAGGTACGTGCCATGGCTATCGCCGGCTGTGACGCCGCCATCATGGGTTACGGCCCGGTACCGGCCACCCAGAAGGCGCTCAAGCGTGCCGGTCTGACTGTCGGTGATATCGACCTGTTCGAGCTGAACGAGGCGTTTGCCGCCCAGTCCCTGCCCTGCGTGAAGGATTTGGGTCTGCAGGATCTGGTAGACGACAAGGTGAACCTGAACGGCGGCGCCATTGCGCTGGGCCACCCGCTCGGCTGCTCCGGCGCCCGCATCTCCACCACCCTCATCAATCTGATGGAGGAGAAGGATGCCACCCTGGGGGTTGCCACCATGTGTATCGGTCTGGGCCAGGGCATCGCCACCGTGTTTGAACGGGTGTGATAACCAGCCTGATCGACGGGATGCACTACTGAGAGTTGTCCCTTTTCGGGGCCAGTCTGACTGGCCCCTTTTCAAGTCTGTGACGATCGCCACACGGGGTGCTCGTCAGTGGTCAGAAGCTGTCTGTTGGCCGTCCCGTTTGGGTCGGCCTTTTTTCGTTTTAATCTTATCAATAGGCTGTTATTGCCTTAAACCTCACATTAGATAGGGGGCTTGCTTGCTTTTTACTCCCCCGACAGGTTCAATCTGCACAAAAAAATGGGTGGATGCACATACATATGTCAATGAGCAAACAACTGCTGATCGTCGATGACGACCAAGAGATCCGCGAGCTGCTCAATGAGTACCTGACCCGGGCGGGCTTTCAGGTATTGACGGCGGCGGAGGGCAACGAGATGCGTCAGCAACTCGCCCAGCACAGCCCGGACCTGATTATTCTGGACATCATGATGCCCGGCGAGGACGGTTTTACCCTCTGCCAGCAGATCCGTCGTGACTCCCAGGTGCCCATCATCATGCTGACCGCCGCCTCCGACGAAGCGGATCGGGTGATCGGCCTCGAACTCGGTGCCGACGACTATATCGCCAAGCCGTTCAGCCCCCGTGAACTGCAGGCCCGCATCAAGGCACTGCTGCGCCGCGCCGAATTCCGCCAGCCGGAAAAAGAGAAAGAACCGAGCCGCCGCCTGCGTTTTGCCGAGTGGACCCTCGACACCCTGAGCCACCAGCTGACCCATGATGATGGCAGCCTGCTGGATCTCTCCGGCAGCGACGCCATGCTGCTCGGCATGTTCCTGCAACAGCCCGGCGTGGTGCTGGATCGGGACACCATCTCGGATGCCACCCGCGGCCGCGAAAGCCTGCCGATGGAACGCGGCATCGACGTACAGATCAGCCGTCTGCGCCAGAAGCTGGGCGATAACGGCAAGAGCCCGCGCATCATCAAGACCATTCGCGGCAGTGGCTACATGCTGATTGCCGAGGTGCACGAGCTGCCATGAGCAACAAGTGGTCCTGGGGGGCGCTGGTGCCCCGCTCCCTGTTGTCACGGATGATCCTGCTGTTGTTACTGGCCATCCTGCTCTCCCAGACCATTCTGACCGGCATCTGGATGCAGCAGATCCAGAAGCGGGAGCTGGAGGGGATGCTCAGCACCACCCGCAACCTCGCCATGTCTGCCGCCTCCACCGTCAACTTCTTCAAATCCCTGCCGCTACAGTATCGCCATATCGCGCTGGACCAGCTGCGCAACATGGGGGGCAGCCGCTTCTTCGTCTCGCTCAACGAGGAAGAGATCCACATCAACGCCATCCCCGACAGCGAGCGCAAGACGCAGGTGCTGGAGGAGGTTCAGGGAGTGCTGACCCGCAAGCTCTCCGATGCCATGGCGATCAAGGTGGACTTCTCCCGCCCCGACGACCTCCACGTCTTCAACAACGACACCTTGCTGGCGGATCTCCCCTCCTCCTGGGCCCGCTACACCCTGTCGCTGGAGCCGCTCAATCCACCGGTACTGGTGACCCAGATCGAGATTGAAAAGGGGGAGTGGCTCTATCTGGCGGCCCTGCTGCCCGCCCCCTACATGACCCTCGACGATACCGTGATGCCAAGCAACCAGGTGCGTTTCATCGCCCTGATGACGGTGTTCCTCTGCTTCTTCACCTTTATGCTGGTGCGCTGGCAGACCCGGCCGCTGCGCCGTCTCGCCAAGGCGGCGGTGAATCTTGGCAAGGATATCGATCAGCCTTCGCTCAAAGAGGAAGGGGCATCGGAAATCGTGGCGGCCACCCGCGCCTTCAACATCATGCAGCACCGCATTCGCCGCTATATCGACGATAGAGAGCGGCTGTTCAGCTCCATCTCCCACGACCTCAAGACCCCCATCACCCGGCTGCGGCTACGGGTCGAACTGCTCGATGACGAGGTACAGATCGCCAAGTTCAACAAGGACCTCGACGAGCTGGAGCTGATGGTGAAAGGGGCGCTGCAGACGGTCAAAGAGACCGACATTCACGAGAATATCGAGGAGATCGACATCAACGCCCTGCTGGAGCAGATGGCGGAGTCGATGAACCTGCACGACGAGCGGCTGACCATCGAAGGCCACTGCAAGTGGCCCTATCGCGGCAAGCTACTGGCGCTCAAGCGCTGCATCGGCAATCTGGTAGACAACGGCATCAAGTACGGTCAGAAGGTGCGCATCATCATCATGGATGACGAGGAGATGCTGATCCTCTTCATCATGGATGAGGGCCCCGGTCTGCCGGACGATCAGTTCGAGCGCATCTTCGAACCCTATTACCGGCTCAGCACCGATCAGGCCGGCACCGGCCTCGGTCTTGGCATCGCCCGCAACATTGCCCACGCCCACGGCGGCGATCTGGTGCTGGAAAACCGTCCGCAAGGTGGCCTGCAGGCCACGCTCTCCCTACCAAGGCAGTAACCTTATGAAGTGGTTGTCTTTTTCTGTCATCGCCCTGCTCTCTGCTCCCGTTGCCGCCTCCCAGGTGGAGGTACTGCACTGGTGGACGTCCGGCGGCGAAGCGAAAGCGGTCGAAGTGCTCAAATCCGAGTGGACCAAACAGGGCAACCAGTGGAACGACTTCGCGGTACAGGGCGGCGGCGGCAAGAGCGCCATGACGGTATTGAAGAGCCGGGCGCTGGCGGCCAACCCGCCGGAAGCGGCCCACCTCAAGGGCTACGAGCTCAAGGAGTGGGCCGGACTCGGCTTTTTGCGCGATCTCAGCCCGATGGCCGAACACCTCGGCTGGTACAGTCAGATGCCGCCCATGGTGCGTGCCACCCTCAGCCAGAATGGCGCCCTGATGGCGGTGCCCACCGGCATCCACCGGGTCAACTGGCTGTGGCTCAACCGCAAGATCTTCGAGCGCAACAAGCTGACTCCGCCCACCGACTGGGCCCAGTTTGTCACCGTCGCCGACCAGCTTAAAACACGGGGCATCACCCCGCTCGCCATTGGCAACGAGCCCTGGCAACTGGCGGTACTGTTTGAAACGGTGGCACTCGGTGAGGGCGGAAAAGAATTCTATCGCAAGGCGTTCCTCGAGCAGGACAGCGCCACCCTGACCGGCCCAGACATGGTGCGGGTGTTGACCCGTTTCCAGCAGCTGCGCGCCTATGTGCCGCAAAAATACGCCGGACTGAAGTGGCATCAGGCCACCAATCTGCTGGAGAGCGGTGGCGCCGCCATGCAGGTGATGGGCGACTGGGTGAAGGGTGAACTGAGCGCGGGCAACTACCGACCGGGTGAGGATATCGCCTGCCTGCCGAGCCCGGGCAGCGCCGGACTGTTCAGCTACAACCTCGACTCCATCGCCATGTTCAAACAGCGGGATCCGGCCCAGCTGCAGGCGCAGGGCGATCTGGCCCAACTGCTGATGACGCCGCAATTTCAGGAGGAGTTCAATCGGGTGAAGGGGTCGATCCCGGCGCTGACCAATCCCGACATGAGCAAGTTCGACCGCTGCGCCGTCCGTTCCTATCAGGACTTCCTGCTGGCGGAAAAGCAGGACAACCTGCTGCCCAGCATGGCGGAAGGGATGGCGACGCCGACCAATATGCGGCAGGCGATCCTCGATGTGCTGAGCAACTTCTTCAACGACCCCAAGGCCAACCCGGAGCAGACGGCGCTGCATCTGGAGCGAGCGATGCGATCGACCCGCTGATCCGGGCACATTGCCAAACGGCAGAAATGACAAAGGCGGAATTGCTCCGCCTTTGTTGTTGAATCGTCATCCGATTCAGGATTGATCGTTCTCGTCCTCATCCTCGTCATAGTAATCGCTGAGCTCGATCCAGAGCCCCAACCCGACCATCACCATGGAGCCGAACCAGGTACCGGTGTTCCCGATCGGGCTGCCCATCACTATCATGGCGAAGGACAAGAACCCCATGCCTGCATAGGCTTGTAATCTGCCGTAGGAGACCTGCATATTCACCTCCTTGTTGAATATGGTTCAATTTTTATATTACTCGTCCGGCGCAAGCTGGATAGGGCCGAATAACATTTCGGTTACATATGCTGGTTGATGGGGCGTTTGTTTGATTATTTTTTAGCCCTGAGTATCATTGGCAGCCGAATAGGTTGAAGGTTGATAATAGATGAGTGATTTATTCTGCGGCGCAACCCACGAGTTGGACGCAATCGGGCTTCGTTGCCCGGAACCCGTTATGATGGTTCGCAAGAAAGTGCGACTGATGGCGGATGGCGAGACCCTGCTGGTCAGCGCCGACGATCCTTCAACCACCCGCGACATCCCCAGTTTCTGCCGCTTTATGGATCACACCCTGGTCGCCAGCGAGACAGAGCAGGCCCCCTACCGCTATCTGATCCGCAAGGGTCAATAAGCCCCCGTACCGGAGCACTCCATGACAACCATTACCCGAATCGGCACCACCCAGCGTTGGTCAGACGTGGTCATCCACAATGGCACTATCTACGTGGTGGAAGTGCCCGTCAGCGAAGAGGCCGACATCCACCAGCAGACCCGCGAAGTGCTGGCAAGCCTGCAGCGCCTGCTGGAAGCCAACGGCTCCGGCGTCGACAAGATCCTGATGGCCAATATCTATCTCAAAGACATTCAGGACATCGCTGCCTTCAACGAGCAGTGGGATGCCTGGATTCCGGCTGGCACCGCCCCCGTGCGCGCCTGCGTACAAGCTCGCCTGGCCCACGAAGGCTACAAGGTGGAAGTGCAGCTGACTGCAGCTGTCTAAGCCTTTCCCGGCCTGAGCTTGAGATAGCAAAAGGCCCCGCCATCACTGGCGGGGCCTTTTCGTTACCGAAACCTGAGCGACTTAGGCGGTCGGGGTCAGGGTAATGGTCACGCGACGGTTCTGGGCTTTGCCAGCGGCGGTGCTGTTGGTAGCAACCGGCTGATCCGGGCCTACGCCGGTGGTGGAGATGCGGCTACCTGCTACGCCCTGACCAATCAGCTGGGCGGCAACGGCATCGGCACGATCGCGGGAGAGCTTCATGTTCAGATCGCGGGAACCGGTACTGTCGGTGTGACCGACCACGTTTAGGCGGGTCTTGTCGAACTCGGCAACGACCATGGCCACACCGGAGAGGGTGTTGGCACCGGCCGCTTTCAGCTGGGAGCTGGAGCTGTCGAAGGTCACGTTGTTCGGCATGTTGAGGATCAGCTCATTGCCATTGCGGGTCACGCTGACGCCAGTGCCTTGCAGCTTCTCGCGCAGCTTGGCTTCCTGCACGTCCATGTAGTAGCCGATACCGCCACCCAGCGCCGCGCCAGCAGCAACGCCGGTCAGGATGCCCTTCTTGCGGTCACCCTTGCTGGAGGAGAGCGCACCTACGGCCGCACCGGCAGCGGCGCCAGCCAGCGCGCCCCAGGCACCTTTGGAGGTCTGGGATTCACCTGTGTAGGGGTTGGTGGTACAGCCGCTCAGGGCAACGGTCAGTGCCAGAGCTGGCACCAGGATCTTGGCTCGCATGAAAAAACCTCTGTGAAAACAATCCGGCACCATGCCGGGGGCCGGATTGTAACGCGCTGGCACGCCATTGTCTGACGCAAGCCTGAACAGATGGCGAGAGTGGTGTTTTTTTGGGCAATCGGCGGGTTGTCAGCGCGGTAACTGACACTCGGCGTGGCAAGGACAGCTGACCAGATGATCGTTCACCATCCCCACCGCCTGCATAAAGGCGTAACAGATGGTGCTGCCGACGAAGTTGAAGCCGAGCTTCTTGAGCGCTTTCGACATGGCATCCGACTCCGGCGAGGTCGCCGGAATATCGCCGTTGCCCTGCCGCTGATTGACGATGGGGGCGCCGCCAACAAAGCCCCACAGGTAGTCGGCGAAGTCGATCCCCTGCTCCTGCAACGCCAGATAAGCGCGGGCATTTCTGATGATCGACTGCACCTTGAGCCGGTTGCGGATGATGCCGGTGTCCTGCATCAACCGCTCCACATCCTGCTCGTCGAACCGGGCAATCTGCACCGGATCAAAGTCGGCATAGGCGCGGTAGTAGCTCTCGGTGCGCTTGAGGATGGTGATCCACGACAGCCCCGCCTGCTGGCCGTCGAGGCAGAGCTTGGCAAACAGCTCGCGGGCGTCATAGACCGGCCTGCCCCACTGTTTGTCATGGTATTCAATGTATTCCGGGTCCTTGGTCACCCAGGCGCAGCGCAGTTCCATTTCCTCTCCCTCGTTATTTCAGCGGTTTGCCCGACCCTGCCCACTCTGCAGGCGGCACTGCTCACATCATATACCGGACATCCCGCCCGACCAGCCACAGCGCAGCACCATCCCGCGAATCCGCTGCAATTTCGCCTATTATCCGACCATGCCAGACGGTATACTCCCTCGGTTCACATTCAGCAAATCTTGCTCTGATTTTCACTTCGCGCGAAAAAAATTATGCAAAAATTCGATGTCAAAACCTTTCAGGGCCTGATCCTGCAGCTGCAGGACTATTGGTCCCGCCAGGGCTGTACCATCATTCAGCCGCTGGATATGGAAGTGGGTGCCGGTACTTCCCACCCCATGACCTGTCTGCGTGCCCTGGGCCCGGAGCCCATCGCCTGCGCCTACGTGCAACCGTCCCGCCGTCCGACTGACGGCCGCTACGGTGAAAACCCGAACCGCCTGCAGCACTACTACCAGTTCCAGGTGATCATCAAGCCTTCCCCCGACAACATTCAGGAACTCTATCTGGGCTCCCTGAAAGAGCTGGGCATGGATCCTGAAATCCACGACATCCGCTTCGTGGAAGACAACTGGGAAAACCCGACACTGGGTGCCTGGGGTCTGGGTTGGGAAGTGTGGCTCAACGGCATGGAAGTGACCCAGTTCACCTACTTCCAGCAGGTTGGCGGCCTCGAGTGCAAGCCGGTCACCGGCGAGATCACCTACGGTCTCGAGCGTCTGGCTATGTACATTCAGGGCGTAGACAGCGTCTACGATCTGGTCTGGTCTGACGGCCCGCTGGGCAAGACCACCTATGGCGACGTGTTCCACCAGAACGAAGTGGAGCAATCCACCTACAACTTCGAACACGCCGATGTGGAGTTCCTATTCCACTGCTTCGAGCAGTACGAGAAGGAAGCCCAGAATCTGCTGGCACTGGAAAAACCGCTGCCGCTGCCTGCCTACGAGCGCATCCTCAAGGCCGCTCACTCCTTCAACCTGCTGGATGCCCGCAAGGCCATCTCGGTCACCGAGCGTCAGCGCTACATCCTGCGCATTCGCACCCTGACCAAGGCCGTGGCAGAGGCATACTACGCCTCCCGCGAAGCGCTGGGCTTCCCGATGTGCCAACGTGGCAGCAACGAGAACAAGCAAGGTTAAGGAACGGACATGGCACAACATACATTTCTGGTAGAGATCGGTACTGCTGAGCTGCCGCCCAAAGCCCTGCGCTCCCTGGCCGAAGCCTTTGCCGACAACTTCAAAGCCGAACTGACCAAGGCCGATCTGGCCTTCGGCGACGTCGAGTGGTTTGCCTCACCGCGCCGTCTGGCGCTGAAGGTAAGCGAGCTGGCCGGCGAACAGCCGAGCAAGAGCGTCGAGAAGCGCGGCCCGGCCGTGGCGCAGGCGTTCGATGCCGAAGGCAAGCCGACCAAGGCTGCCGAAGGCTGGGCCCGTGGCAACGGCATCACCGTTGAGCAGGCCGAGCGTCTGGTCACTGACAAGGGCGAGTGGCTGGTTCACACCGCCAAGGTCGAAGGCCGTCCGGCCGTCGATCTGCTGGGTGAGCTGGTTAGCCAAGCACTGGCCAAGCTGCCGATCCCCAAGATGATGCGCTGGGGCGACAAGACCATCCAGTTCGTGCGTCCGGTCTTCACCGTGACCCTGCTGCTGGATGGCGAGCTGGTTCCCGCCCACATTCTGGGTATCGACTCTGCCCGCACCGTCCGCGGCCACCGCTTTATGGGCGAGAGCGAGTTCACCATCGACAACGCCAGCCAGTACCCGCAGATCCTGCAGGAGCGCGGCATGGTGATTGCCGACTTTATGGCGCGCAAGGCCAAGATCAAGGCTGACGTCGAAGCGGCCGCAGCCGCCTTCGGTGGCGTGGCTGATCTGGACGACGCCCTGCTGGAAGAAGTGACTGCACTGGTCGAGTGGCCTGTGGTGCTGACCGCCAACTTCGAAGAGAAGTTCCTGGCCGTGCCGGCAGAAGCGCTGGTGCACACCATGAAGGGTGACCAGAAGTACTTCCCGGTCTACGACAAGAACGCCAAGCTGCTGCCGAAGTTCATCTTCGTCACCAACATCGAGTCCAAAGACCCGAGCCAGATCATCAGCGGCAACGAGAAGGTGGTTCGCCCCCGTCTCTCAGACGCCGAGTTCTTCTTCAAGACCGACCTCAAGCAGACTCTGGCCTCCCGCCTGCCGCGCCTTGAAACCGTGCTGTTCCAGCAACAGCTGGGCACCGTCAAGGCCAAGGTCGAGCGCATCGAGACTGTCGCCGGCTTTATCGCCGAGCGTATCGGCGCCGACGTGGCTCAGGCCAAGCGTGCCGGTCTGCTCTCCAAGTGTGACCTGATGACCAACATGGTCGGCGAGTTCACCGACACCCAGGGTGTCATGGGGATGCACTACGCCCGTCACGATGGCGAAGACGAAGCGGTCGCCGTGGCCCTCAACGAGCAGTACATGCCGCGCTTTGCCGGTGATGCCCTGCCGTCCGGTCTGGTTGCCTGCGCCGTCGCGCTGGCCGACAAGTTCGACACTCTGGCCGGTATCTTCGGCATCGGCATGCTGCCGAAGGGTGACAAGGACCCGTTCGCCCTGCGTCGCGCCGCCATCGGTGCCCTGCGCATCATGACCGAGAAGCAGCTGGATCTGGATCTGGTTGAACTGGTTGAAGAAGCGGTACGCGTCTACGGCGACAAGCTGACCAACAAAACCGTCGTCACCGACGTGGTCGACTTTATGCTGGGCCGCTTCCGCGCCGCCTATCAGGACGAAGGCATCGGTGCCGACGTGGTGCTGGCCGTACTGGCCCGCCGCCCGACCCGTCCGCTCGACTTCGATCGTCGCGTCAAGGCCGTCAGCCACTTCCGCACGCTGGATGCCGCACTGGCACTGGCCGCCGCCAACAAGCGCGTGAGCAACATTCTGGCCAAGGTTGAAGGCGAATTGCCGACTGCCGTCAAACCGGAACTGCTGGTCGATGCCGCCGAGAAGGCGCTGGCCACCCAGGTTGCCGAACTGCAAGCCGAACTGGCCCCGCTGTTCGCAGCCGGTGACTATCAGGCTGCCCTCACCCGTCTGGCCGCCCTGCGCGAGCCGGTCGATACCTTCTTCAACGAGGTGATGGTGATGGCCGATGACGAAGCCCTCAAGGCCAACCGTCTGGCACTGCTGAACAACCTACGCAACCTGTTCCTGCAAGTCGCGGATATCTCGCTGCTGCAGTGATGTTGTTAGTCTGAATGAAAACGGCCCCTAGTGGGGTCGTTTTTACGAACGAGTAAATAAATATCCATATAATCCAATCCGTATTTTAATTTTTTAACTTCTTTTTTATTTCATTCAAACCATCCACAACGTCCTTATCAGGATTTGATATACAATATTGTGCGATATATTCGGCTAAAATACTAATATTAACCCCCCGAAAATTGTCCCTACCTGTAGAGTAATTATAAGCACTAACAAACCCAGCAAGCCAACCTCCAGTGTACACGTTAAAATCTTGGACATCTTTATCACTATATGACTCAGCCCATGATTTACAGTTATAATAGCCATACACACTAAATTTGCTGTCAGCAGAAATAGCCATAGTTGATATCAAACAGCATAATCCAACAAAAATCATCTTCATAAATATTCAAACCTCTCCAGATTTATGAATGAAAATATTCTTATAAAAACCAAATTCATTATAAACAAAAAGCATGGCTTGTATTAAGTTAATGAAAAAACACATAAGCAAAAATATTTGAATAAAACCCGGAGATGACATTAAAAAAAGTAGCGCTCCGTAATAAAATGGGGTCATCATAAATAAAAATATAGCTAATGACATAAGTACTCTCATAAGTGAAATAATTATTGCAGAGCTCTCGATGCCGTTAACTTCTTTTTCACTACCAAGTAGTGCCATATCAATCAACTTCCTATTTTTCTTATCTATCGCCATCATGTCCACAAAGCAGAACAAGTTGAGAATATGAGGATATGTTGACATAAGTGACTTGGTTTTTCTCAAAAAGAATAGCTCTCTAGTGCGAGTCATACTCAATGAGCCAAACCATATAAGTAGGAATATTGGCATAGAAATCATCATGATGTTATGGATGCTATATAAAGACACTTTCGATTTAACATCACCAACTGAAAAAGGTAGCTGTAATGGTGTATCAACACCAACTATTTTCAAGCTTCTATTGTCATAGGATAACAAGTTTTGGTTTATAGCCTTCAGGATTTCCTCAACTTCTTTGGTCCTGAACAACTCCATATACTTATCACTTAATGCACTATCAACGTAAAATAAATCAATAATAATACCTATATACATAGACCTGTATATACCTTCAGCAGCAGAATCTAGATCCCCTTTTTGAGGTAAAGCTAGCTTGCTGCGAACATTGTTTACATAACTGAGTTCAAGGCCAGGTGCTTCTGGCTGAGGAGCTTTTTTGACCAATGGTTTTAGCCCTAGTTTTTTCCTCAACTCTATTTCTTTTTTATCTTCTTTGGATTTATTAAAATCAGCATCTCTATTACTATCCTTTCTCATCAAGTAATCAGAGTAGGTAGACTGAATTCTTTTCGCTAATTGTATGTATTCTTTTTTCTCGATAATAAAGTCATTCAACGATATTAACGCCTTGTAATCCTGCTGGTTTTTATCCGTATTAATGGCGAGGCATAGATAGTAAAAAAATATACATACCACAATAACAAAAACACTCGAGTACAACTGACGCTCAAATCGTTTCCCTAAATAAAACAACTGTTCCATATATAATTTCCCAAAAATTAAACTTTACGTTTTTATCTTACATATGTTATACCGTTGAGCCTATCATATAATACCTCCTTCAACTCTGCCCGTAGGTGCGATTAACCGCAGGCGTAATCTGATGTTCGCGTAAATAGATTCTTCCGCCATAACGGCCAGCCGAATTTCCAACTCCGGCTGGCCAACCCTAACTCGCAGGAACAACCGAAACAAAAGCCTCTCGATCGTCCGATTACGCTTCGCTAATCGAACCTACAGGGGGGTAATGAGCTGTTATCATTTGAGACAGTGCCCAGCGCCGCCACGCCCAAGAGGAAAGTCATGGATATACCTGCCGCCCCATCCCCCGCCATCTGCCAGCTGTGTCAGGAGAAAGCAGATCTCGACTTCGACTTCACCATGGCCTTTCAGCCCATCGTCGATTGCAGCCAGCGCACCATCTTCGGCTACGAGGCGCTGGTACGGGGGATCAACAACGAACCGGCGCAGAGCGTGATTGCACGGGTCAACGACGACAACCGCTACCGCTTCGACCAGCTGTGCCGCATCAAGGCCATCGCGCTGGCCGCCCGGCTCGATATGCGGGGCATGCTCAGCATCAACTTTCTGCCCAATGCGGTCTACCGTCCGGAGCGCTGCATCCGCACCACCCTGCAGGCGGCCCGCGAGCACCACTTCCCCATCGCGCAGATCATGTTCGAGCTGACCGAGGTAGAGCAGGTGCAGGATAGCCAGCATCTTCGCGGCATCGTCGATCACTATCAGGCGCTCGGCTTCAAAACGGCGATCGATGACTTTGGCGCCGGTTACTCGGGCCTCAACCTGCTGGCCGATTTTCACCCCAACATCGTCAAGCTCGATATGCACCTGCTGCGCGGCATCGACCATGACCCGACCCGGCAAGCCATAGTGCGCCACTGTCTGGCACTGTTTGCCGAGCTGCAGATCACCCCGCTGGCGGAGGGGATCGAGACCCGCGAAGAGATGGCCTGCCTGCGGGAGATGGGCGTCAGCCTGATGCAAGGCTATCTGTTTGCCCGCCCCGGCTTTGAAAACCTGCCGGAAGTAGATTTCGCCAGCCTGTAAGCAAATCGGCATGCACTGACCCCCTCAGCCGACTCCCGCCTGAATAAGAAAACGGACACCCGAGGGTGTCCGTTTTTATGTCATATCACCTTGCCCCGAGGGGCTGTGTGCTGACAGTTTACAGATAGCTCTCATCGACGCCGATATGAGCCAGCGCAGCCAGTTCAAGCGGCGTCAGCTGGCTGGCGGAGTCGATCATGGTCGGCTCGCCACGGGCGGACCCGGGCAGTTGCAGCCGCTCCTTGAGCGCATCGGTCAGGCTGCCCACCAGATTGCCCATGCGGGTCAGGCGGGAGACCAGCACAGCCTCAGGGCTGCTTTCGCTATCGGCAAAGCCGGAGACCTGAGCCACCGCGAAGTCGCAGATAGCCCTGGCCCGATCACCAAAAGCCCCTTCCAGCTGTTGCAGCACCTGCCGTGCCTCGCTGTCGCCGAGACGCCCCAGCTCCGCCTGCATATGGCCGGTGTCAAAGCGCAGTCGCGCCCCGGCATCTAACCGTTCCTCTCGCGGCTTGAGCGCGGTATGGTCCACCCACGCCTGCTCGGTCTGACCGGCAAACTGCATCAGGCCGCCCAGCACCAACCGCTGGTTGGGGCGCGCCGAGGCGAGACTGTCGAGAGCATGACCAAGGGAAGAGCCCTTGGCGTCGCTGCCGCTGGCCAGCGAGAGCGCCAGAGTACGCAGGGTTTGCAGATCGCCGCGGGTCTGCAACTTGGCCATGTGGGAACTGTTGATGGAGCCATCGGCAATGTGTTGATGCAGGGCGTTGAGATCGCTGCTGCTCAGGGTCACCTCGGTCGAGGTTTGATCCCGCAGCAGGTAGCTGGCCTGATAGCTGATAAGATCCAGCGCCAGCTTGTAGCCGGTGGCCGGGGTCTGCCGCGCCATGGCGACCGGTTCGCGGGCAGCCCCTTTGCTCTCACCGCGTTGGACGGGCACCGCATCCGCTGTTGTGGCCGCGCTTTGCGCCGGTTCGCCAGCGATTTCAGCCTTGACGGCCCGCTGCAGGTCGGCCACTTCACCCATCGCGGTATGCAGCTGGCTCATCGCCTCCTGCAGCAGTTCGGAGGTGGCGCTGGCGAGCAGGTCGGTCACCTTGCCCCCGACAGTGCCCCACTGCTGGAGCGGGATACCGGCGATGGGGCGGGCCAGCAGCCCGGCAGCCAACTCCCGGAGTTCCGGCTGCTGGGAGCCGACGACAACAGCCTGCAACGCGGTGCAGAGCGAGCGCAGTGGGCCGTTGCCGGTCGCCAGAGTGGCGTGCTCCTTGCCCAGTTGTTCGGCGGCGATGTTGTTCAACACGTCCGCCTTGGCAAAGCCACCCAGCGAGCTACCAAATGCAGCCTGCTTCATCAGACGCTGAAGATCCTCGGGGGACGTGGCGGTTTGCGCCTTCGGCGCAGCGGCACTCTTTCCGCTCCCCAGCAGGTTGCCGATCCACTCTTTGATGGCCACAAACGGGCGGGCCAGTTGGGCCCCCAATCGCGAGAGCAGCCCCTGCCCTTTCTGCGGTTCGCTGCGGTTGCCCAGCAAGATCGCATCTTGTCCGGTGGCGACCTGACGCGCCTCCAGCTGGCCCATCCGGCCAACCCCTGTGGTTGCATCACTGTGGTGAGCGACGGCCTGTGTGCCGACGGTGTTTGCTTGAATCTGCATGAT